>JBCDFK010000276.1:0-4205 GCA_039178065.1 Pseudomonadota bacterium
CCGCCATCAACGGTCAGGATTTCGCCACTTACATAATTTGCAGCGGGTGATGCCAAGAAGACGACCGGACCTGCAAAATCTTCTGGCTTACCCCATCTGGCCGCCGGAATTCGCTCCAAAATGGACTTAGATCGATCCGGATCATCCTGCAGCGCCTGCGTGTTATCGGTTGCGATATAACCCGGTGCGATGGCGTTGACATTGACGCCCTTGCCGGCCCATTCATTCGCAAAGGCTTTTGTCAGCTGACCAATTCCACCCTTGGATGCAGCATAGCCGGGCACCGTAATTCCCCCCTGGAATGTAAGAAGCGATGCCGTGAATATGATCTTACCCTCGCCGCGCTCAACCATAGACTTGCCGATTTCACGCGTGAGTACGAACTGGGCTGATAGGTTTGTTTCAATGACTTCATCCCACAGCGCATCTTCGTGTTCAGCCGCAGGTTTGCGCTTTATCGTACCAGCATTGTTGACCAGAATGTCGATCGCAGGATGGTCATTCAGCACCTGGTCAGCAAATGCGTGGACGGAAGCGCGGTCAGAAAAATCGCACTGGTAGGCCGAGAATTTACGCCCCATAGCGCGTACTGCCTCGCCCACAGAACCACCATCGGATTCGAGCGATACGCTCACGCCAATGATATCGGCGCCAGCGCTTGCCAATGCTTCAGCCATACCCCGGCCGATACCGCGCTTAGCTCCTGTTACCAGAGCAGTTTTACCCGACAGGTCAAATGACTTTAGAATGTCCATTAGATGTCCTCAGAAACTTTGATCATGGATTTGATGGCATTGGGGTTAGAGGTCAATGCTTCAAATGCGCTCTGGATCTCGTCCAGCGGTTTGATATCAGTAATAAAACTCTCGCAATCGACAACGCCTTCCGCAAGCAGCTGCATTGCTTCATCATAATCAGACTTTTCGTAAACGCGCGCACCAAATAATTCCAATTCGCGCCAAAAGAACTTGAACAAATCAACTTGTGGCTTGGTGGCGTGAATGGCGACCATAACAATGCGTCCACGTGTTGCAGCGGCTTCTGTCATCAAGTCGACGCCCGCTTGGCTACCGGAGACTTCAAACACCACGTCAGCGCCCTTGGTACCGGTTCTCTCATGAATTGTGTTTGCCACATCGTCATTTAGGGGGTTCAGCGTTTCAAAGCCGAGTTTCTGCGCGTAGGCCAAACGATTTTCATTGATCTCAGAAATCGTGACATTGCCACCGGCGTTTCTGGCGACCAGTGCGACCAAAATTCCAATGGGTCCACCGCCAATCACAAGCACATCTTCGCCCTTGGCCACTTTTCCGCGATGTACATCGTGGACAGCAACCGCCAGTGGCTCAATCAGGGCAGCATGGGATAAATCGAGCCCATCGGGCAAAACATGTATAGTATGTGCAGGTACATTCCACTTTTCTTGAAATGCACCTTCTGTATCAATACCGATGAACTTCAAATTGTGGGCAATGTGTTCATAGCCAGCACGCGTCGCTGGGCACTCGCCACCTGGATCAAGTGGTCGAACCACAACATGCTGACCAACAGACAGATCTTCAACGCCATCACCAAGTGCAGAGATGATACCAGACATCTCATGCCCGATTGTGCGCTCAAACCCAACGCGCTGATCCATATGGCCGAGGTAAATGTGCAGGTCGGTGCCGCAAATACCGCAATAGGCGACGTCGATCTGCACTTCACCAGCTGCGGGCGCTGCCGCGTCTTTTTGCTCAACAGAAAACGTTTTATCGCCGCGATAAACGGCTGCTTTGATAGACATGATTGGGCTCACTATTTGAGAATATTGTTCGCTTCTAATTTATTCCAGTCAAACACCACACCACTGCCCGGAACTTGGGGTGCCACAGCGCGATTGTTTTCTACCACCAATGGGCGAGTTGTATAGTGCTCTATTGGAAAGGAATGAACTTCAAGCCAGCCAGAATTGGGTAGGCCAGACAACAGGCTTACATGCAGTTCTTGCATTCCGTGGCTGCAAACAGGCACACCAAATTTTTCAGACAATTGGGCAACCTGCAAAAACCCGGTAATGCCACCACAGTTGGATGCATCCGGTTGAACAAATGACAGTCCTGCATGATTGAGAGCCAGTTCGAACTCATGAATAGTGTGCAAGTTCTCGCCCATTGCCAGCGGCATGTCGGTCGCATCGGCAATATGCCTAAAACCAAAATAATCGTCTGGGATTGTTGGTTCTTCAAACCACAGAAGATCAAAAGGTTTAAAAGCATTGCTGGCTTCGATCGCTTGTTCGACCGACATGGAATAATTGGCGTCGACCATGAAATACACATCGGGACCGATTAGATCACGAACCGCCGCAATCCGTTCAACATCTTCTTTCAGGGTCGGCTGGCCGATTTTGATTTTAACGCCATTAAAGCCGCGATCCAGATAACCTTGAATGCTTCCTAAAAGCTTTGGCAGTGGGAAGTTGAGATCAATGCCGCCGCAATACGCCTTGCAAGACTGATCTGCACCGCCAGCCATTTGCGCGAGTGATTGACCGGTACGCTTCCCACGAATATCCCACAGCGCAATATCCACCGCCGAAATAGCAAACGAGGCAATGCCGCCGCGTGCAACATAGTGCACATGCCACTGCATCTCATCATAGAGATGTTCGACATCTGTGCCTTCCTTTCCGACCAAGAAAGGCGTGAGATCATGCTCAATCATGGCCGCAATTGCATGACCACCCTTGCCGCCTGTATAGGTATACCCGGTGCCATCACTGCCATCTTCAAGCTTGATGGTTGCCGTTACCAACTCGAAAAAGTAGTGATCACCATGCTTGGCATCAACAAGGACTTCTTCCAATGGAATTTGGAAGAGACGCACATCCACCGATGCTATTTTACTCATACTGGTTGGCCACTTTTCTTGTTACGCGCCATGATCCGCGCTTGGAACAATATCACAGCAAACAGGAACGCACCGCGGATAACCATCTGCCAATATGCGCTGATGCTGATTGTGCCCAAGCCATTTTCAAAATTCAGGATATTGAACACCAAGCCGAGAAGCAATGCGCCTGCAACAGTGGCGGGTACTGAACCTAGTCCACCTGTTAGCAAAGTGCCGCCAACAACAACCGATGCGATGGCAGAGAGTTCCCAACCGATGCCTTCTAGCGGTTGTCCAGCGCCAAAGCCCGACGCCAAAATCACGCCCGCCATGCCGGCACATCCCCCGGACAACATGTAAACGAAAGCTTTAGCGCGATTGACTTTCAATCCCATCAAGATGGAAGCGTCTTCACCACCACCGATTGCCAACACTGTTCGGCCAAGCGATGTCTTTTCTAGGACGAACCAAAGCGCAACGACGATTATTCCAACCACAACAATGGACCATGGAAAAATGCTAAACGCCTTTTCCATACCCATTCTGGTAAAGTTAGAACCCCAATCTACAGCAATCGTTTCAGCACCAGAGATAACCAACGCACCGCCTTTTGCACCAAGCATCGTTGCTAATGTTGCAATGAAAGGCGGAATGCGGAGCGCAATGACGAAAAACGCGTTTAGCGCGCCAAACGCTATGCCAGCCAGCACGGCGAACGGCATTGCGACCTCGATGCCATGTGGCGACAGATATGCCGCCACCACAGAGGTAAATGCTGCCACAGAGCCGACAGATAGGTCGATACCACCCGTGATGATGACGAAACACATGCCCACCGAAATGATGATGAACATCGAATTGTAGTTCAAAAAAGATGTGATGTTGTAAGCGCTGCCAAAATTCTCATAGCGAAGTAATCCAAAGACTATCAACGCTGCAAGCGCGATCCAAACGGCAGCAGATTGAGAGTTGCGAGACATATATTTTCGTAGATCAAAGCTATCTGAATCCAGCATATTCATCACTCCTTACGCGCCTGCTGCACATAGACCGCAGCGACGATGATCAATGCTTTTGCTATCAGTGCCACCTCATCTTCAATGCCATTTGCGAGCAGCGTGTATTTGACCAGTTGTATGATGACCGCGCCCAGCAGCGCCCCAAAGATCGGAGCCCTGCCGCCCTGCAGCAATGCGCCGCCGACAACCGCTGCCGCGATCGCATCGAGTTCCATCAATTCGCCATTGCGAGCAGCATCTGATGCAGAGTTGATAGCAACCACGATTAAACCAGCTAAGCCTGAAAGGGCGCCGCAAATGACATAGACAGCA
>JBCDFK010000277.1:0-4190 GCA_039178065.1 Pseudomonadota bacterium
CCCGAGCAGAGCCTGATGGACGCGCTCAAGCGCTGGGACAACAAGTCGACCCGCGCCAATTGCGACTACTCGTTCCACATGTCCGTCACCTGGTGGGGCGAACAGGTGTTCAACGAGATGCAGTATGTCACCCGGCGCGGCATCAACACCTTCAAGCACTTCATGGCCTACAAGGGCGCGCTGATGGTGAACGATGACGAGATGTTCGCCTCGTTCCGCCGTTGCGCCGAACTGGGCGCGCTGCCGCTGGTCCATGCCGAAAACGGCGATGTTGTCGCGGAACTATCTGCCAAACTATTGGCCGAGGGCAACAATGGTCCGGAAGCCCATGCATATTCACGACCATCACAAGTTGAAGGCGAAGCCACCAACCGCGCCATCATGATTGCCGATATGGCAGGCGCACCTCTCTACGTGGTGCACACATCGTGCGAAGAAGCGCATGAAGCGATCCGCCGCGCGCGCATGAATGGTAAGCGGGTTTGGGGCGAGCCGCTCATTCAACATCTGACGCTTGATGAAAGCGAGTATTTCAACAAGGATTGGGACCACGCAGCACGCCGCGTTATGAGCCCGCCTTTCCGAGACAAAAAGCACCAGGATTCGCTCTGGGCAGGCCTTCAATCTGGCTCGCTATCTGTTGTGGCCACTGACCATTGTGCGTTCACGACCGAACAAAAGCGCATGGGTGTTGGCAATTTCACGCAAATTCCAAATGGCACAGGCGGTTTGGAAGATCGCATGCCTATGCTTTGGACCCATGGTGTGACAACCGGGCGCTTGACCATGAACGAGTTTGTCGCAGTAACATCAACCAATATTGCTAAGATATTGAATTGTTATCCTAAAAAAGGTGCAATACTCGTAGGATCTGACGCCGATATTGTGGTTTGGGATCCGCAAAAGGAGAAAACGATCCAAGCCAGCGCGCAACAATCAGCGATCGATTACAATGTGTTTGAGGGCAAACATGTAAAAGGCCTGCCGAGGTTTACGCTTTCGCGCGGACATGTGTCCGTCATGGATGGAGAAATTAAAGCGCAGGAAGGTCATGGAAAGTTCGTTGCTAGGCAGCCAAACGCACCCGTCAACGCTGCGCTTTCAAAATGGAAAGAGTTGACTGCACCAACGCCCATAAAACGAACCGGCATTCCAGCGACAGGGGTTTAGGATGACCGGCCTGACGCCCGAGGAAGTGAAAGCCTTCGACATTGCGCACCAAAAGGCTGTTAGCTATCGGCAATCGATAGGCGACAGGCAGGTTCCTCCGCGCGTCGGTTTGGACCAGGCTATGCAACACTTCCGTCAGCCTCTTGATGAAACAGGTCAGCCAGCGGACCAATTAATTACCAGCCTTGCAGATGATGCCGATGGGGCGCTGAACCAGATGAGCTCAGGTAGTTTTCATGGCTATGTTCTAGGTGGTTCAATGCCTGTTGGCGTCGCCGCGGACATGCTGGTTTCCGCATGGGGCCAGAATGCCGGCTCAGCGTTCGAAACGCCCGCAATATCCGGAATGGAACGCGCGGTTTGCGATTGGTGCATTAATCTCATGGGTCTGCCTTCGGACGCTGGTGTCGGGTTGGTTTCGGGTGGTAGCGTAGCAAATACAGTGGGAGTGATGGCGGCCCGCAACGGCTTACTCGCCAAACAAAACTGGGATGTTGAAGAAAAAGGTCTTTACGGCGCGCCAGAAATTCCGATTCTGATTGGCGATGATGCTCACTCAGCCGCCTTTGCAGCGCTGCGATATGCGGGATTCGGCTCAGGACGTGCAATTCGAGTCGAAACCGATCAACAAGGTCGTATTTTGACCGACGCGTTCAAGCAGGCATTGGATGCATGCAAAGCCCCGCCGCTTGTTTTGCTTCAGGCTGGCCAGATCAATACCGGTGCATTTGATCCGTTTGCCGAATTGATACCACTTGTTCATGAAAAAGGTGGTTGGGTTCACGTGGACGGTGCTTTTGGGCTCTGGGTAGCAGCTGTTCCGGAACTTAGATCGCGATTGGCTGGCGTTGAATCAGCCGACAGCTGGGCTGTCGATCTCCATAAATGGTTGAACGCGCCCTTTGATGCAGGATTAGCAATCGTACGCGATCGGGCGCCGCTTGTTTCTTCAATGTCGGCCCGTGGTGCCTATTTGCCGGACAAAACCGCTCATTGGGAACCTGCCGACTCAACTTTAGAGCTTTCAAGGCGTGGGCGCGGCGTACCAAGTTATGCCATTCTCAAACATCTCGGGCGCAAAGGAGTTCGAGAACTAGTCGGCCGTCATTGCTACCTTGCACAAATGATCGCAGATCGACTTTCAGAAGAGCCAGGATTGACGGTTCTCAACGAAGTCGCTTCCAATCAGGTCGCGCTGACCTGCGGTAACGAAAAAGACGGCAACTCACAAACTCAAGCGGTGCTGCGTAATATACAAGCACGCGGCAAAGTGTATCCAACACATGGAGAATGGCGCGGTCGGTTCATCATACGAGTATCGGTGATCGGATACGCCACAAAACAACAACATGCAGAATTGGTTATCGATGAGATCGTATCCGCATGGCGCGAAGTTCAAGGGAGTGCACGAGGTTGAGTGACGACACTTCCACTGTTATTTCCGCCCAAAATTTGGATCTAACATTTCAAACTGCCGACAGTCCTGTTCACGCGCTGTCCGATATCAATTTAGATATCGAGAAAGGTGAATTTGTCTCGCTCATCGGCCCCTCTGGCTGCGGCAAAACAACATTGCTTCGTGTGATCGCTGATCTGGAGCAACCAACCGGTGGATCAATCACCGTCAACGGAATGACGCCAGAACAGGCCCGCCTCGCCCGAGCATATGGCTATGTTTTTCAAGCTGCAGCGCTTTTTCCATGGCGCACAATTGCTGCGAACATAGCCCTGCCATTAGAAGTGATGGGCATTGCTAAGGCCGAGCAGGAAAAGCGCATTGCAGAAAATTTGGCACTTGTTGATCTAACTGGCTTTGAAAAGAAGTTTCCATGGCAGCTCTCAGGCGGTATGCAACAACGCGCATCGATTGCACGCGCATTGGCGGTACAACCCGATATGCTCCTGATGGATGAGCCCTTTGGTGCGTTGGATGAAATTGTTCGAGATCATTTAAACGAACAGCTTCTCAAGCTTTGGGCTGCCACACAAAAGACCATCGTATTTGTGACTCATTCAATTCCAGAGGCGGTATTTTTATCGACCAAGATCGTGGTGATGAGTCCACGACCAGGCCGCATACACGAAGTCATCGACTGCGATCTGAGCACAGAACGGCCGCTCGAAATTCGCGAGACGCCTGAATTTCTTGCAATCGCACAGCGGGTTCGCGACGGGCTAAAGGCGGGCCATGCCTATGACTGATATCCGCCGTGCCAATGCTGAGGACGCCAAAGCATGTGCCCGAAACATGCAGGAATGGCTCGATAACACACCATGGATGCCTGATCTGCATACGCTTATGGATTCGATTAAGTTTTGCCGAGAATTTTTGATAGAGAAATGTGAGACTTACGTGCTGGGCACGCCCGCTAAGGGCTTTATAGCCATTGAGCATAACAAAACTATTTTGGCACTATTTGTAGAAAGAGACAGCCGATCCCAACAGATTGGGCAACACTTACTCGATCATGCAAAGTCGCTACATGCAAACCTTACTCTTTGGGTTTTCGGAGCGAATGAAGGTGCGCGCCGCTTCTATGAGAAGCACGGGTTTGTGGCAACAGGGCAGACCGATAGCAATAATGATGAGGGACTTCCAGACCTAGAAATGGCTTGGTCAGGATGAACCGTATCTTTCCCATTTTTACTGTCGTAACGATTATCATCGCCATTTGGTATGTAGGCGCGGCCTTGCTGAACACGCAGTTTGAATATGACCAGGCGGAGCGCGCTGGCAATGAAATCTCTTTTACACAGGCGCTGCCCAAAACCATGATGCAGGAACGCCCTGTCCTGCCGGCACCGCATCAGGTCGCGACGGAAATATGGAAGACCACAGTTGAGAAGAAGATCACCTCCAAGCGAAGCCTAATATATCACGCATGGATTACGCTATCAGCGACGTTGCTCGGATTTGTGTTTGGCACAGCGCTAGGCATTTTGTTAGCCGTTGGCATTGTCCACTCCAATGTCCTCGACAAGAGCTTGATGCCGTGGATTATCACTTCACAGACCATTCC
>JBCDFK010000278.1:0-4161 GCA_039178065.1 Pseudomonadota bacterium
CAGCTTTGCAGCACCTTTCATGGCTTCAATCTCAACGCCTTCGACATCAAGTTTGAGCATGATCTTGTCGGTGTTATGTGCATCCGCCCAATCCAAAAGATCGTCTAACGCCAATGTTTCCACGTTGCCATTGTGCATATCGCCATTGTCGTCAAGAATAGATCGCGCTTCATGTTTATCGCCACACATGTTTACCATTTCACCGCTTTTGGAGAAAATAGCCCGGTTCATGATTTCGAAGCGATTTTGATTTAGGTCAGCATTTTCCTTCAGGATTTGGAAAGTGCCGGGATCAGCCTCAATCGCTATCGAGGGCTTGTTTCCGTAAGTATCCGAAGTCATGATTGCGGACATGTAGCCGTAGTTTGCACCACAATCGATGTAGACGTAGTCAATTTCCTTGAATGCCGTCAGAAAGCTGGCAGACTCATCAGAATATCCGCAGGAATTGTCGAGCAGTTGGCCCCAGTAAGCGTCGCCATAGGGAAAGACAAACTTGGTTCCTGGAAGCAAGTCGGTTTCTATTCTGCGATTACTTGGAAGAAGGGTCCGCAAAAGGCGATGGGCAACCGACATGCCAGTATATTCCATTGGTTTGGTCATTTTGGCGGACAGTTTCATTAGTTGCAGCCCTAGACCATCAATAATGCTTGTGTTTTTGAAAGTTCCAGCTGAAAAATTATACTGAATTGCTGGGGCGTTTTTGGACATTGGCTGTTTCCTGATCCTGTTGGGAACACTATTGCTTCGATTGGTTAAATCGTTGCAAATACTCTGCCAATTCAGCTGCCCAGCAATTCAATCCAGTTGCTATGGTGAAGGAAGTGTTAACAGGCTTCTTACCAATCACTATTTCTGATTGCCTGATTTTAGAACTTTCAGCTCCAAAGCCGCGTTCTCGGAAAGCGGCAGTTTACTCGCCCATAACACTTCCTCGCGTGTAACGCCGATATCAGCAAGTGATCGTTCGTCCAGGGTAAGGATGCTGTTAAATGCATCGCGATCAATCCGCTGCTGTTTTCTGGTTTCCAGTTCAACACCAAGTCTTTGAATAAATCTCCCAAATCCACTTGTGATCTGGGCAACAACTGATCTCCAACGGTAGTCAGTGTTAATTCCAAAGTTTTCACATGGTTCTACACTCATTGTACTTCTCCGGTTTGTTTTATGCTGGCTAGACAATGGGTGTAATTCATGCTTCAATCAAACGAATAAATCTTACTTTATATATCAGAAAAATTGAAAGATTAGCCATGAATGCGAGAGAGATGCCAGCGAAGCCTTTGCTAGAGCTTGATCTATTGAAGACGCTCGTAGCAATTGCAGAAACGGGTAACTTTTCAGCGGCGGCCGAGAAAGTATTCCGTACGCCGTCAGCAATTTCCATGCAGGTAAAGAAGATCGAGGAAATAATAGATCGCCCCGTGTTTAAACGCGATAGCAGATCAGTTTCGCTTACCAGTGATGGCGTTTTGTTGTTGGAGCATGCCCGTAGGGTTCTTGCTTTGAATAATGATCTGATTTCGAGGTTTATAACGCCAAGCATCAGTGGAGAGATTCGCATTGGGGCAGGCGATGACTTTGCTGAGCGTTTGCTGCCGGGAATGTTAAGGCAGTTCAACCAGAGCCATCCATCTATTATTGTGGAAGTGGTTATGGAAAATACCAACGAATTGATTGAAAAGGTCAAGGCTGGCGACCTTGATCTTGCAATTATCGTTTGCGGCGCCGGATACAAAGATGATCATTTAGCTGAAGAACTGGTAACGGAAAAACTGGTTTGGGCCGCTCGCAAAGGTGGTGTTGCTGCTGAGCAAAACCCCTTGCCGATATCCGTCTGGGAGGAGGGGTGTGCCTGGCGGAATGCCGCGTTGAATGCGCTCAATAAGGCCGGACGCGATTATAGAATAGCATTTCGAAGTGCATATATTGGCGGGCAAAAGGCAGCGGTATTGTCGGATCTTGCTGTGGCACCTTTACCCATATCATCGCTTGGCGGGGATATAGTGGAGGCACCGCAATCTAAGCAACTTCCTGAGCTTGCAGAGTATGCCATGGCTTTGATGGTGCGGGATAACCCATCGGAAGCGATCGAGGCTGCTGCTAATCACTTACGGGCGAGCTTTGCGACTTCTTCGATTGACTTTGACTAAAGTGCGATTGCGGGCGCAGTGAAGGCTAACTCCGTGAAGTGCTTTCGGTCCAGGTTGCCATGCTTTGAAACTGATTGAAATGCTGGCGCAAGTGATTTGCGACCGCGACTACCTCGGGCTCCGGCTCTTTTTCGACCTTAAGACCAAGACCGTATTCCGGCAGCGGGGGCAGTCGCTGAAGATGTGATACAACTTTAAGTCTGTCGTTCAATTGAGATATGGGCACCGGCCCAACAGCCAGATCAGCTTCAATCGCCGATTTGCGGCCGGTAATGTTTTCGCATTCCAGAATGATTGAGTATTCGATGTCAGCATCCTGAAGAGTTTTTATGATTGGTTCATGCCACGCCCATCCCTTGTCCCAAAGTGTGATGGGAAGAGGGCTCTTCTCTGCTGCAATACCATTTGCAGCCATCGCCCAAACTTCGGGTTCGCGTGTTAAACGTTCACATTCTGTTACACTGGGAATGCTTGGGGCGTAGGTTATGATTGAAAGAGCCAGTTTGCCGCTATCTACTTTTTTCAAAAGAGCGGGTGTGTGATCCACATGAATACCAAGCTTGATGTTCGGGTATTCGTCCATGAAAGCACTCAATACTTTCATTGGAAATCGCTCGACCACATCGTCTGGTACTCCAAGGTCAACGGAGCCTTGAAGCGGCGTAGTGGAGAATTCGGTTTTGAGTTCAGACTCCAAAAGCAGCATACGCTTTGCGTATGGCAGAAGTTTTTCGCCATACGGTGTAAGTTTTGTTTCCCTTGCATCACGCTTGAATAACGGGTGGCCTATTTCCGTTTCCAGCTTTTTGATCTGCATCGAAACAGCAGCCGGGCTGCGTGCCACGACATCTGCTGCAGCAAGAAAGCTCCCATGTTCAGCGATGGCGATGAATGATCGTAGAAGCGATAGCTCAAGATTCATGATTAAGTAATTCGAATTTATTGGTTTAAATAATTTCGTTTGAATTAATCATGCCTTTCAACCAAATTCAAGCCCAACGAAAAGTGTGACCTGAAAGGAGATCGTCATGACATTTGAAGCATTTAGCAGGGAAGTTGAATCCCGATTTACATCAGTCATGCGCTTCGCCATTGGTATCACGAATTCATTTTACCAAGCTGCGACTGAGAGATTTGTTGAAGAAGACAATAGGGAACAGATCAGACAATTACTTACGCTTGATGACGATCAGTTGAGAGACATGGGTGTATCCGCCCAAGATGTAAAATCCGCTATCTCGTTGCCAATTGGTCAGAGCTCAGGACAATTTCTGGAAGCTGTACGTCGGCGCAACAAAGTTTAATCAAGAAGGATCAGCCACGGGCGCGGCGTCTCCTGCGCCGCCCTCCGGTTCCATCGTCGTTTGCCGCATTTGGCGTTGCCTTTTTCTGTGGCAGGTTCACTTGCTCTCCAAGCTTTGGAAACGGATCTATCTTGTTGGGCATTGCCATCGCGTTCACAAAGTGGGCCTGGAACTCCGGTTCCAATGCTGTTTCTATCTTTTCGATACGAGTGACAGTCTCCTCAATTTCGCGACGGTAGCCTCTGTTAAGTAACGCCATTTTTGCTCCGTAGCCTGCAGCGTTACCAACTGCGTTGACCTTCGATAGATCGCAGTCTGGAATCAGGCCAAGCACCATAGCGTATTTCGGATCAATGAACGTGCCAAAAGCCCCGGCAAAAGAAATGGAATCCACGTTCTCGATACCCTGTTTATCCATCAATAATTTGATGCCTGCGTAGAGTGCTGCTTTGGCAAGCTGGATCGCGCGTACATCGTTTTGGGTGATCTTGAGTTCCTGCTGTCCGCGCCACAGGACATAAGAAAATGTACGTCCATCCTCAACGATACGTTCGGATTTTGCCGCAAGTGATCCGTCAACAACACCGTCTTCCGAGATGATGCCTGCCAGGAACATTTCGGCGACGACTTCAATAATCGCGGACCCGCAAACGCCTGTCACTCCAACAACACCGGCGGCAATGTCAAAACCAGGTTCATCGGAC
>JBCDFK010000279.1:0-4155 GCA_039178065.1 Pseudomonadota bacterium
AAAAGACTTGCCATTGGACATTTATGTCCATAGTGAACTAGCATAAATGTCACGACCTTGATTTGCCAGCTTCTACCCATAACTAAAGGAGTAGTTTCGGCACTGAGGACGCTTTGGGAGGCAAAATGGCAAAATCCGCAAAAACTGGTGGCGCAAAAGCGACCAAAATAGATCGAATTTGGTTGAAATCATATCCTGAGGGTGTGCCTGCGGAGATTGAGCCACTAAGTGAATCTTCGCTAAGCGAATTCTTCGATCACCACCTGCCAAAATACGGTAGCAAGCCGGCGTTCACTTGCATGGGTAAAACGATGACCTATGCGGAGCTCGACGAGCAATCCAAAATCTTCGCAGCACATCTGCAGGATAAAGGATTTAAGAAAGGCGATGCCGTTGCGATCATGATGCCGAATGTTCTGCAATATCCGGTGGCGATGATCGGCATTTTGCGCGCAGGCCTCACGGTTGTGAACGTCAACCCACTTTATACGCCGCGAGAGTTGGAGCATCAGCTCAATGATTCCGGTGCGACGGGAATTATCCTGCTGGAGAATTTTGCATCCACGCTCGAGCAGGTAATCAGCAAAACAAAAGTGCGGCATGCAATTGTCGGCACCATTGGCGATACGCTTGGCTTCAAGGGCCATATTGTGAACTTGGTTGTTCGGCACGTCAAAAAAATGGTGCCTAGCTGGTCCTTGCCATCGCATGTGAGCTACAAAGCTGCGATGGCAGACGGTGCCAATCACAGTTGGACCCCCGTTGCTCAGGAATTGTCGGATGCGGCATTCCTTCAATATACAGGCGGCACAACAGGTGTTTCAAAGGGCGCGGTACTTACACATTCCAACGTTTTGTCAAATCTGGCGCAAGCCAAAAGCTGGCTTGATGTCGGTTACAAAGCCAAGGGTCGCCCAGATACGATCAATTACATTTGCGCATTGCCATTGTATCACATTTTTGCCCTCACGATTAACGCGTTCATTGGCATTAAGGAGGGTGGGCATAACATCCTAATTACAAATCCGCGCGACATACCGGGCTTCGTGAAAGAGCTTGAAAAAGTGGATTTCCACTTCTTCCCAGGGCTCAACACGCTCTTCACGGCCCTCATGAACAATGAGGATTTCCGCAAGTTGGATTTCTCAAATCTGCGTATGACATTTGGTGGCGGAATGGCTGTTCAGCAACCCGTTGCCGATCGCTGGCAAGAAATGACTGGTTGCTTGATTACCCAAGGCTACGGCCTGTCTGAAACATCGCCCGTTGCAACTGGTATGCGCCTCGATGCAGAGGCATTTGAAGGCACAATCGGCTATCCGATGCCATCGACTGATATTGCCATTCGCGATGATGACGGAAAAGACGTCCCATTGGGTGAAGTGGGCGAAATTTGCATTCGCGGACCGCAAGTCATGGCAGGATATTTAAACCGCCCAGAAGAAACGGCCAAAGTTATGACCGCCGATGGGTTTTTCCGCTCAGGTGATTTGGGCTTTATGGAAAAGGATGGCGCAACACGCATCGTCGACCGCAAGAAAGACATGATCCTGGTTTCAGGATTTAACGTCTTCCCCAATGAGGTCGAAGAAATTGCTGCTATGCACGAAGGCATTTTGGAAGCTGCAGCGATTGGTGTAGCTGACGAACACTCAGGAGAAGTTGTGAAACTTTTCATCGTTCGCTCTGATCCTAAACGGACCGAACAAGACGTCAAAGATCACTGCGCAAAGAACTTGACCAACTATAAGCGACCGAAGCTCGTCGAGTTCCGTGATGATCTGCCAAAAACAAATGTCGGCAAAATTTTGCGGCGTGAATTGCGTTAAATACTGATTAGTATCGCTTGAAGGCTGTTGTCGGCCTTCAGCACTGCAAATATTTCAATCGATTTAAATTTGTCTTCACCCCGGCACAAATCCCTGCTATTGGTCTGCTGACCCCAATGGAGCCGGTAATGACTGACAAAGCAGCAATTCTCGAAACACTTAAATCTCACGCCCAAAACGACGGACCAAAAGATATGCGCGCAGCGTTTGACGCAGATGCGCAACGCTTTGAAAAGCACTCTGCAAATTTTGAAGACTTGTTGCTTGATTGGTCAAAATGCGCGGTCAACGAACAAACCATTTCACTGCTTATCAATCTTGCCGATACCTGTAATGTTGCGGCAAAGCGTGATGCGATGTTTGCTGGCGAACACATCAATATCACCGAAGACCGAGCGGTTTTACACACGGCACTTCGCAATAGATCAGGCACGCCTGTTATGGTTGATGATGCGGATGTAATGCCCGACGTCGATGCCGTGCTCGAAGCTATGCGCATTTTCACGGGTCGCGTGCGCGCTGGCGTTGCCAAAGGCGTAACCGGCAAAAAGTTTACCGATGTCGTCAATATTGGCATCGGTGGTTCTGACCTTGGTCCGGCGATGGCCGTTCTCGCATTGGCACCTTTGCACGACGGGCCGCGTTGTCATTTTGTCTCGAATATTGATGGGGCTCATCTGGCAGATACATTGGATGGGCTTGATGCGGAAACGACGCTTTTTATCGTTGCATCGAAAACATTCACCACCATTGAAACAATGACCAACGCCCAAACAGCACGTACCTGGCTTGTTAGCCAATTTGGAGAAGGCGCTGTGGGCGATCATTTCTGCGCTGTTTCCACCGCACTCGATAAGGTGGCTGAATTTGGTATCGCGGAAGATCGCGTGTTCGGATTTTGGGATTGGGTTGGCGGACGCTACTCACTTTGGGGCGCCATTGGTCTGCCGATCATGATGGCTGTGGGCGCTGATGACTTTGCTGCCTTTCTTGATGGTGCACATGCCATGGACAACCATTTCCGGCAGGCACCCATGACTGAAAACCTACCCATGATGATGGGACTAATTGGATTTTATCATCGCGCCATTTGCGATTATTCAACCCGAGCGGTGATTCCCTATGATCAACGTCTGTCTCGCCTGCCCGCTTATCTGCAACAGCTCGACATGGAATCGAACGGCAAAAGCGTTACGATGCAATCGGGCACGGTCAGCACACCAACCGGCCCCATTGTTTGGGGAGAGCCGGGCACGAACGGTCAACACGCCTTCTTCCAGCTGCTCCACCAAGGCACTGATTACATTCCCGTTGAGTTTATTGTTGCTGCCAACGCTTATGAAACCGACATGGATATCCATCACCAATTGCTGCTTTCAAACTGCTTGGCGCAATCTGAGGCGCTCATGAAGGGCCGCACGCTGGAAGAGGCGCGCGCGCAAATGCTCGCCAAAGGATTGGATAGTGACTTTGTGGACCAGATTGCACCGCATCGCGTGTTCTCAGGCAATCGACCATCCATGACCATGATCTATGATAAGTTAACGCCCTATGCATTTGGCCGTTTGATTGCGCTTTACGAGCATCGCGTGTTCGTTGAAGCGCAGCTGTTTGGCATCAATGCCTTTGACCAATGGGGTGTTGAACTGGGCAAGGAATTGGCGACAAACCTACTGCCGGTTGTGCAAACCGGCGAAGGTACCGAGCACTTGGATGGTTCAACAACCGCGCTTGTGAACTATGTCCGCGAACGAAACGCCTAGTCACAGGCTGGAATATTGTTGACTTCCTGACCGGATTTTTGAAGCACATTGCGCAGGTTTATGTTCCGAGTGAGCACAAAGAAGTCCTCGCTTGGCGTCGTACGCAACCATGTGGTTAGCAAAACGGGACCATCCGGTACCACATCTTGAGTGCAACCGGTGGCTCCAACGGCAAATGACCCTTGTCCATCAACCCCCTTGGCGCGCAGTTCTTTCACGCGCAATTGAGCGCTTGCCATCGATGCTGCATCTGCCTCGGAAAACTGAGCAATTGCAAGCCGAGAGCCATCTTGTGAGCCAATTGAAATGCCCTGCCCTGGCAGCGCGTTCTCATTAACAATCGGACGATAGGTTTCCACAAAACTGGTGGAAGGATCGCCGGTATTATATGAAATAACGACGCTGATGTCGCCATTGCGAACACGTAAAAAATGGGGGCTGCGCACCGCAAACCGCATTTCCGCTGGATTGGCATCTAGCGGCGTTAAGCGCGATAGTTTGACCATTGAAGATACTGGCGTGGTTAAGCAACCCGCAAGCGGCGCCAGTAAAGCCATCGCACC
>JBCDFK010000280.1:0-4146 GCA_039178065.1 Pseudomonadota bacterium
ATGATGAGGCCATCACCGTCTCATTTCAGCTTAAATTGGCGTTGCTTAGCCCTTTTTGCTGCTCCCTCCAGAAAACATAGAGTCCGGAGCCAACAATAATAAATATGCCAAGCCATTTTGACGGCGTTGGAAAGTCATCAAAAAGCAACAAGCCGAGCAACACGGCTGCAACAATCTCCACATATTGAAATGGTGCAAGCAGCGACGCCGGTGCCATCTGAAATGCGCGTACAACCATGAAATGCCCAATCACACCAATCACGCCCATTAAAGTCAGCAAACCCCAATCGATTGTCGTATTAGGTGCTGTAAATTGCATATCATTTATGTCGATAAGTTCGCCAAAAGCGATTGCAATACCCAGAATGAACACGCCACCCAATCCGGCAATAAACTGCATTGTCCAAGCACTGTCACTCTGTCCCGCAACGCGATTAAGTAGGAGATACGTTGCAAACAACAACGCAGTGCCCAGTGGCAACAGGGATACCGGGCCCAATACCGCAAAACTTGGCTGAACGACGATCAACGCACCAATGAATCCCGCAACAATTGCTGTGATGCGTCTCCAGCCAACCTTTTCGCGCAAGATCAGCATAGACAATACCGTCAATATAAGCGCTTCAACAAAGAACACTGAAATGGCATCGGCGAGCGGCATGTATTTAATGGCGACAAAGAACAGCAAACTAGCCAGCGCTAACAGCATACCACGCAAAAAATTCATCCAAAACCGTCTTGGTTTAAGCGCGGCAACACCGCCGCCAAACAATAGAAGAAAACTGCAACTCAAGATTAGCTGAATTGCAAATCGCGCAAACGCGATTGAGCCAGGCGAAAGGCTGCCAGCTTCACCAAGATATTTCGCCACCGCATCCATAACTGGCAACAAAAACATGCCAGAAATGGCTAAGATCATGCCTTTTATAGGTGCGTCTGTTGACGGTATATTTTGCTCGCTTCGGGCCATCTAGGAGCATATGCACGGTTGATGCGGAACAAAAAGCCCCATTCGCACCCAAACCGCTGTTTGAGTTGGCTTTATTCAAATCACGGGTCTGAGCATTGGCACAAATGGGTCACTGCACATGTCACCAACACGCCCGCTTCTTTGTCTGCACAGGTCCAGTTCACGAAAGCCGGCGGCTTTATCAGCGTAGAACTACACCCCCTACTGCCAGCACTATTGATCTTGGTCGCGCAAACACGTCTACAATGGCGTTCGGCGCGCGGATCTTGAATTACTCTCTTACAAAGATCTGCGGTAGCCGATATTGGGTCAGTTACAAAATCGCAGCTTCCACCCACCAGCCGCTGACTGCGTCCCGTAAACCGAGCTACACCGCACGAATTCAAGCGCGCAACCGTCGGTATTCGTTCGGTAAAACGCCTGTTTCCCGTATAACCAGTCCCAGTAGCTTGATCTGGATTGCCTGGCTTTCCGAACTCTTTAGGAGCTCTGGGCTTTAGGCGATAATATTTGGTCCAAAACGCTGGATCATGGCCCATTTTCTTCTCTGGCGGCCAATCACCAACCCAACCCTTCGGCTTCTTCTTTTGCGGCGGATTTGAGTAGCGAACACCACGCGGCCACCAATCTGGTGCTTTCGCATAGTCGGGTGGAATTGGATCTGCCGCAATCGCAATGCCGATGAATCCAATTCCCACACCGTTGAAAAGCGGTAATGCGCACATGATTGAAACCAATATGAGAAACAGCTTCATAAAAGACTTCATCAGCACCCCTTCACTCTCATTCTCACTTGCCGAGACTAGCAGTAATGCACCGTTCTCGATAGACGATGGATTTTGTTTGACTTGCCGCCAAATTCAATTTTCTCGAAGGTCAAACAACCAGAAACCCGCCATCCATTGCTGGACAGCGGTTTGTATAAAACCATAAATGCAAAAGCTATTTAAGCGACTTTATCGAAAAGAGGCTTTAGTGATGGGTGCACATCAGGCGACTCTTTTTTCAAGAATTCGATGAGCGCCAATTCATTGGCGTGCAAAACGCCGTCGCGGCCAATGCGCTCCACGAGCCATTCTGCTTCGACAGCATCAATGACTTCGCTTTCAGCGTTGGCAGCTTCAAAGGCTTCATTGCGTGCGCGGTAAGCAGCTTCAACGCTCGTGTCGGACTTCAACATTTTGAAGTACGATTTCAAGCCACCTGAAAATATGCCAGCCATGAAGCCGGTGACATCTACAGATGTGTCATCTAGCCATTGTTCGCGGCGCAATGCCTCTTCACGGTCGTTTGCCACGTGGCTCACAGACGCCATCAGCGAGAACGCGATAGCTTTTGAGAACAAGTCAGTCCATGCAGGATCATTTTGCGCTTCAGCGGTTTGATCATTGATATCAAACAGTACTTCTGCCTCCGGGCGACTAATGCCCAATCCACCGTCACTTGAATAGGAATAAAGTACGCGGCGCAACAATTTGACGTCACCGGCTGTTACAACACCTTTCGCAACTGAGCGATCGCCAGCCAATGGACCTTCGCCATCAACCACAGTATTTTGAACTTGGCGCAACGCAAATCCGGACAAGGCAGCCGGCATTGAATCAGATTTTTCCATACCGCGCATCAGCACTTCGAATTCAGTCGCATTGTCAACGACGCCGTCATGGGAAATGGCACGGATCAGCCAATTGGCGTTGTCTTTCGAAATGTGTCCTTCAGGCGCTTCAGAAAACACCAAGTAATCAGTTACCGCTTCTACAAAGAATTCAGACCATTCGGCCGACTTTTCTTTGACAGAATAATCTATTGCAAAAAGCGCTTCAGCTTCGGCCCGATCTATCTTTCCATCCGCAAAAGCTTCGCGACGAAGCACCAATACATCGTCAGCGGCCAATCGCGATTTTCCTGCCATTCCAGCCAAGACACTGTTCATCTGAAGTTCACCCATAGTAACATCCCTCGTTAGCAAGTTCTCGTTCATCGACTTGCACATAGTTTCGAAACAGATCATAGACCATTGACTTTGACGTTTCGCTAAACCCCGTGGTTAGCAAATGCCTAATTTGCAACGCGCCGAAAGCTGACCATGACCGAAAATGACGAACTGGCGAATGCCTACAACAAGGCACTCAAGCTAGAAAAATCAGGCGATTTTGCCCAAGCGGCGCTGTTTTACCAAAAATGCTTGGTGCTAGATCCTTCCGATATTTGCGGTGCGTCGATCAGACTTGCATCTATGGGGGCAACGTCGAGCCCTAACAAAGCACCAGACGCCTATGTTGCGACATTGTTCGATCAGCATGCGGACGATTTCGACGACATATTGACCGGTAATCTTGGCTATGCGGTGCCTATGCAGGTCGCCAGCTTGCTCAACATTGATGCACCTGGTCCCTATTCCAGACTGCTCGATTTAGGTTGTGGTACCGGCCTTTCTGGCATGATGCTTCAAGAAATGTGCGAACATGCTACCGGCGTGGATCTTTCCGAAAACATGATCGATAAATCTGATGAGCGCGCCTGCTATGATGAGCTTTTTGTCAATGAAGTCGTTCACTTCCTTGAAGAGTGGGTAAAAAGCTCAGATCCAAATCATCAGCCATTTGATCTCATCGTTGCCACAGATGTTTTGCCTTATATCGGTGCGCTTGAACCCCTTTTTGATGGTATTCGATCAAATGCACAAAACAGTGCCAGACTTGTTTTTTCCAGCGAAACCATGGCTGACAAAGACATGGCTGGCGCTTCATGGCGTGTGACGCCCAATCAGCGCTTCGCCCATTCAAAAACCTATCTCCATGAAATGTGTAACCGCGCAGGATTTAGCAACATTACGCATTTTGAAGAAATTGTAGTGCGTTCGGAGCAAGGCCAACCCATTCCGGGACACTTGCTGATTGCTGACCGGCATTGATCAATATTCACCGCTTTACACCAGCAATCATATCGCGCTTACCCGCAAAGCCCGGAATTTTCCGCACCTCAAACCCAGCCTCAGCCAAATTGCGACGTACCCAACCTGCCGCGGTATAGCTTGCAAATGTGCCTTTATCTGACGTGCGCTCATGCATTGCGCGCATCAAGTCTAGCGACCACATATCCGGGTTCTTTGCGGGCGCAAAACCGTCTAAAAACCAGGCATCGCATTCGCCCTGCCAGGCGCGCATACCTTCCAA
>JBCDFK010000281.1:0-4130 GCA_039178065.1 Pseudomonadota bacterium
CCGAAAACCAGCGCTGAAATGCGCTATTTGTTCCGTTTGAATGTTGAAAAGGGATCTGGACGCAATGCGGAAGTCGATGGCTTTTTTGTAGGCGGAAAAACAGGAACCGCGGAAAAAGTCGTCAACGGAAAATACTCCAGCAGCAAACGTTTTAATGCCTTCCTTGCGGCGTTTCCAATGGATGATCCGCAATATGTAGTTTTGACCATCATTGATGAGCCGAAGCCTGAAGAGGGCAAATCTGGCGCAACCGCTGGTTCAAATGCCGCGCCGATGGTCGGTTCAATTATACGCCGTTCTGCAGCTCTGTTGGGTGTTGAACCCAATTTCGTTGGAGATCGGGAAGACTTACAAGTGTCATATTAGGGACTCATACAGCGCATCGATCCGCCATTTATTTGAGACCACGATGAATTTAAGCGACTTTCACGACATTCTATCTGATGCCCTTGAACTAGGGGAAGGCAAAGATTTGCCGCAAATAGAGGTGACGGGTGTGAATTCGGATTCAAGAGAGGTTTCGCCCGGTGAGATTTTTGTTGCTCTTCAAGGCGTCAACACAAATGGCGCTCAATATGCTATCAGCGCTGTCGAAATAGGCGCTCGCTTGGTCATCTGCGGCCCTGATGCCGCTTTGGGTGAACTCAATGTGCCCGTGCTGCATGTTCCTGACCCTCATCGTACGCTGGCATTACTGGCCGCAGCTTTTTACGGTCCGCAACCCGAAACAATTGTGGCGGTGACAGGCACCGCAGGTAAAACATCTGTAGCGGCATTTGTGCGCCAAATTTATGCCTTTGCTGGACATTCAGCAGCGAGTATCGGCACCACTGGAATTGAGCGACCGGCCGGACACATTTCCGGATCTTTGACGACGCCCGATCCGGTAGTTCTGCATGTGGAAATGCGTAATTTATCCGCCGAGGGCGTTACCCATGTGGCGATGGAGGCGTCGAGCCATGGATTAACGCAGCGCCGGCTTGATGGCGTGAAGCTTGCAGCGGCAGCTTTTACAAATCTAGGTCGCGATCACATGGATTATCATCCGACGGTCGAAGATTATTTGAGCGCAAAAATGCGCTTGTTCGATACGCTTATGGATGCCGGCAAGCCAGCGATCATCTTTGCAGATGATCCATATTCAGATGCCGCGATTGAAGCGGCGCGGGGTGCTGGCCTCAATGTTTTAACCGTTGGGCGGCGCGGCGAATTCTTGACTTTGAAACGGGTTGAACACGAACGGCACCGACAGATAGCTGAAATTGAATGTACCGGTAGCCTCTATCGCGTTGTCTTGCCGCTTGCTGGCGACTTTCAGATTGCCAACGCCTTGGTGGCTGCAGGGCTTTGCATCGCGACAGGCGTTGAACCCAGTAAAGCTCTAGCAGCATTACAAGAACTGCAAGGCGCGCCTGGCCGGCTTGAACATGTTGATACCACTGGCAATGGCGCGTTGGTTTATGTTGATTATGCGCACAAGCCAGAGGCGCTTGAGCAGGTGCTGCTTTCGGTGCGTCCATTTACGACAAGCAAAGTCGTGGTGGTTTTTGGTTGCGGTGGTGATCGTGACCCCGGGAAGCGACCAATCATGGGAGAAATCGCATCTCGCCTGGCCGACATTGTTTATGTGACCGATGATAATCCTCGCACCGAAGATGCCGCTTCAATTCGCTCTGCAATCATGGAAGCGGCGCTCGATGCTGTTGAGATTGGCGATCGACGTGAAGCAATACGCACAGCAATTTCTCTATTGGAGCCTGGCGATACGCTTGTAATTGCGGGTAAGGGCCACGAAACTGGTCAAACCGTTAATGGTGTTGTTCATCCATTTTCTGATCACGTGGAAGCGCGAGCAGCTGTGACCGAGGTGGGGCCATCCGCAATTCTGCCGCTATGGACGGGCCAAGAAATGGTCGAAGCTATGCACGCACGTCCATTTCATGGGATGCCTGAGGAAGTAACGGGCATTTCGATCGACTCGCGCACCTTAAAGCCCGGAGACGCTTTTTTCGCCATCAAGGGCGAGAATATGGATGGGCATAACTACACCACTGCTGCAGCGGCCGCAGGCGCATCTGTGCTTGTTGTCAATGAGGCAAAACTGCCATCGCTTGGCCGCCTTACTGTCCCCTTGATGGTTGTGGATGACGTATTGGTGGCGTTGGAAAAACTAGGCCGCGCTGCGCGGAAACGTTCGAAAGCCAAAATAATAGCAGTCACGGGTTCCGCTGGTAAGACCACGACCAAGGATACATTGGCGCATGTTTTGGCCGAATGCGGCAAGGTTCATGCCTCTAAGGCGTCTTTCAATAACCATTGGGGTGTGCCGCTAACACTGGCGCGCATGCACCAAGATACTGAGTACGGTGTCTTTGAAATTGGGATGAATCATGCGGGTGAAATCACGCCGCTGGTCGATATGGTTCGTCCGCATATTGCCATGGTAACACTGGTGGCCGCTGCTCATATGGGCCACTTCAAGAGCCTTGATGATATTGCGCGCGCAAAGGCAGAAATATTCTCCGGGCTGGTCAAAGGTGGCGTTTCGGTGATCAATCGCGACGACAAGCGGTTCAAGCTTCTCAGTGATATGGCAACCAGCCACGGCGTGAAGAAAATTTGTGGTTATGGAGCCAACCGGCTAAGCGATGTTGTACTCAGGTCTGCGGAGTATGGGCCAGACTCGTCACAGGTTGACGTCAAAGTCTTTGGCAAAGAATACAGTTTCGAATTAGGGCTTCCGGGCAAACATGTTGTTCAAAACACGCTCGGTGTGCTTGGCGCATGTGCCTTGGTAGGCGCTGATCTGGAAGTGGTTACTGAGGCGCTTGCAAGCTTAGAAGCCTCAACAGGTCGAGGGCAACGATACAAATTAGCCGCCGGTACCGGCAGCTTCACACTCATTGATGAGAGCTACAACGCCAATCCGGCTTCCATGGAAGTTGGCATCGAAATGTTGGCGAATACAGCCACCAGCGGTAAAGGTCGCAGAATTGCAGTGCTGGGAGATATGCTGGAGATGGGCAAATTCTCTAGCAAGTTACACGCCGAATTGGTTGAACCATTGGAGCGCCATAAAATTTCAGAAGTCTACATGGCTGGACCCGAAATGGCGCATCTCAAAACGGCTTTGCCGCGTGAAATAAAGGGTCACTACTTCGATGATGCAGACGCTTTGAAGGCACAATTTTTGAAAGTGCCGACCGCGGGCGATGTAGTGATGATCAAGTCTTCAAATGGCATTGGCTTTTCAAAAATTGTGAAAGCGCTGTTGGAAAAGTACAAGGCTGCCTAGCGCAGCAGGGATTTTTGCTAGCTGGGATGGCTAGCGTATGAGGGGAAGATTAATGCTCTATTGGCTGACGCAATATGCGGATCAGGTCCAGGTTTTGAACCTGTTTCGGTACATCACATTTCGTACCGGCGGTGCTTTGGTGACGTCCGCATTTATCGTCTTTCTCGTGGGGCCCAGAATTATTTCATCCTTGAAGTTTCGCCAGGGCAGGGGCCAACCTATCCGTGCGGATGGACCGCAAACCCATTTCAAGAAAGCTGGTACACCGACTATGGGCGGATTGATGATCCTGATCGGTATTGTGACCGCGACATTGCTTTGGGGAAATCTGACCAACGTTTATGTTTGGGTCGTCATTCTGGTGATGTTGGGCTTTGGCGCTATCGGTTTTTATGATGATTATCTAAAGGTCACAAAGCAATCAGACAAAGGATTTTCGGGTAGAATACGCCTATTGCTAGAATTCTTTATTGCCGGTATCGCAGCATATGTGATTATGCGCGCGGGCAATGAACCTTTCTCGTCTAGCTTGGCATTTCCGTTCGTCAAAGACTTCCTTCTATATCTGGGGATTTTCTTCATTCCGCTTGCAGCGTTCGTTATTGTCGGCGCCGGCAATGCCGTCAATTTGACCGATGGACTGGATGGCCTTGCGATTGTGCCGATCATGATTGCGGCCGCCTCATTCGGCATAATCGCCTATCTTTCGGGCAACGCGATTTTCGCGGAATATTTGCAAATCCATTTTGTGCCAGGAACTGGTGATCTAGCCGTCGTTATGGGCGCAATGATTGGTGCTGGTCTTGGCTTTTTATGGTTCAATGCTCCGCCCGCC
>JBCDFK010000282.1:0-4119 GCA_039178065.1 Pseudomonadota bacterium
CAATAGCGCCCTCACCCGGAACATCATAATAGCTACGCGCCGCTGCCAAGCAGTCATTCATCGCATTTTCATCGGGCAACCTGTGCCAGAGATACTGGGGCACAATGGGAACGGGATATGGATTGGGATTAATGCCCGTTGATAAATCGAGCCATTCTTCCCTTTTGCCGCCATATGTCGCAATTGCGCGGTCTAGCGCACCACCATGCTGAACATTTTCCATATTAGTCAGCCCGATCAATCACATGACAGTAAGATCCGGAGACAGTACCAACGCGCATGCCCACTTCGCCCATATCATTATCTAGTGCATCGGACACCGCAAAAATGGGGCTCACTTCGCCGCCGCTAACTTCTTGCGAATAGTGAAATTCGTGCCCGAGCAACGGTATTTGCCAAGGAGATCCTTCAAGGGGCAGTAATTTTCGATATCCCAAGTGGCGTTTACGTTTTTCAAAACTGGTCACAAGCGGTAGAAGGCCTAGCATTTCATGGCTTTCGCCATCGGCATCAATCAGCTTCTCGCCAAGAACCATGTAGCCGCCGCACTCACCGTAAATTTGCTGATTGCGCGTTGCCGCATCACGCATCGCGCGTTTGAAGTGCTTGGTTTCAGCAATTTGCTTCGCATGCAGCTCTGGGTATCCACCCGGTAAAAAAACCGCATCCGCTTTCGGATCAGGTCCCTCATCGGCCAATGGAGAGAAATACGAAATCTCAGTCCCTTCACCACGCCAACCCTCGATAATATGCGGATAACAAAAGGCAAAAGCATCATCCACTGCGATCGCTATGTGTTCGCCAAGTGGCGGTAAAATGTTCGGAGGTTGTTCGCTGGTTTCAATGTTGGTTTCAAGTGCACTCAAAGCTTCGATGTCGAGCGATTTGTCCATAGTCGCGCCCGCACCCGCCAAAAAGGCTTCTAAAGCCTCATGTTCGCGCGCTTGAACAAGGCCTAAATGGCGACTGGGCAGGGAAAGCGCTTCATCTTGCATCACGACGCCCAATACCGGCAATTCAAGCGGTTCCAGTGCGGTGCGCAACATTGCTTCATGGCGTGCGCTGCCTACACGGTTCAGGATAACCCCGGCAAAGCGCAATTTCGGACGATGATTGATGTAGCCAGAAAGCAGCGCTGCTATGCTTTGTGCC
Source organism: Pseudomonadota bacterium (assembly GCA_039178065.1). Classification (GTDB taxonomy): domain Bacteria; phylum Pseudomonadota; class Alphaproteobacteria; order Rhizobiales; family Rhizobiaceae; genus Ahrensia. The sequence continues at coordinate 1,153 of JBCDFK010000282.1, forward strand.
ATGCGCGCGCAATCCACCACAAAAACAATTGGCAAGGCAAGCTGCTCTGCCAGATCAGCCGCACTGCCCGAGCCGTCAGCGGAACCATCAAACAGCCCCATCATCGCTTCCACGATCAGAAGCCGCTCTTTGCCATGTACATTGGCATTGTGCGCGATCAATTCCTTGCGCATCGCCCACGGATCAAGATTGGTGCAGATTTGGCCACTGGCAAATGCATGGAACGCCGGATCAATGTAATCTGGTCCAGCTTTGGCTGGTGCGATTTCGAAATCATGATCACGCAACGCCCGCAATAGGCCTAATGTTACGACGGTCTTGCCGGATCCAGAATGCGGTGCTGCAATCATAAAGCCGTTCATGCGGATCGGTCCCGCGTGCGAACCCCTAGCGGATCAGCGTCAAGCGTGCGGCCTTTCTCTAATGCGCTTTTCCAGTCTAGCCCGGCGCGTAGCCGCACAACTTCGCCAACCACAACTATTGCGGGTGGCTTTAAGCCTGATGCTTCAACATCCTGCTTGGCATTTATCAATGTTGTTTCCAGAACTTCCTGGTGTTCGGTAGCTGCATTGCATACAAATGCGAGCGGTTCGTCAGCCGCACGGCCCTCTGCCATCAAGCGCTCTGTGATCGGGCCAATATGCTTCATCGCCATATACATCACAATAACAGGCGAACCCTTGGCAACGCTCGCCCAATCAATCGCGTCCGGCACAATCCCGTTGGCATCGTGTCCCGTTAAAAATGTCACATTATGATTGGTATCGCGATGCGTGGCGGGAATTCCCGCATAAGCCAAACCGCCTATTCCAGCTGTAATGCCTGGCACAATGCGAAATGGCACATCATTTTCCACCAAAGTCAGCGCTTCTTCGCCGCCACGCCCAAAAACAAATGGATCCCCACCCTTTAGCCGCAGTACGCGTTTACCTTGGCGCGCATAATCCACCAGTTTTAGAGAGATATCGCGTTGTTTGGGCGATGGCTTGCCGCCGCGTTTGCCTGCGAACTCTAAAATGGCATCCGCAGATGCCAATTTGAGGCACTCATCATTGACCAGGGCATCATAAATCACGACGTCGGCCTGGCTAAGCGCATTGACCGCATGCAGCGTAAGCAGCCCGGGATCACCGGGACCAGCACCCACAAGCCAGACATGCCCGGCCTCAAAGGAAGGCAATCTATCCTGTAATGCAGCGCTGATATTGGTATCAATACTCATTTCAAAATCTTAGAGCCAAAAGGCCTTTCCGGCTAGTGTAATTGCAGACTATAAAACGCAGATGAACGATAAGCCACAAGCAGATGAGCCGGATGCCGGTTTGCGAAAACCAGATGGTCCATTGCGACGTGGCTGGACGACCGGGGCTTGCGCAACCGCAGCCACCAAAGCAGCACTCACTGCACTACTAACTGGCGATTTTCCTGATCCGGTGTCCATTACTCTACCCAAGGGTGAGCAACCCGTATTTCCTTTGGCGAAAGAGAAACTTACCGATGCATATGCTGAAGCGGCGATTATCAAAGATGCCGGAGATGACCCTGATATCACGCACGGTGCGATGATCGTGGCACGCATAGAGCATTCCTCCGATGGAATTGAATTCGCCGCAGGTGATGGCGTTGGAACGATCACACTCGATGGCCTTCCCCTGCCCGTTGGTGAACCGGCGATCAATCCAGTACCGCGCAAACTCATGACCGCAGTCGTTGAAGAAATCTGCGCTCAACGCGGCATTGACCCGAATTTCAAGATTACAATCTCAATCCCTGGCGGTCAGGCACTTGCAGCTAAAACATGGAACCCCCGCCTAGGCATCGTAGGCGGCCTTTCGATATTGGGCACCACCGGTATCGTGCATCCGTTTTCCTGCGCCGCATGGATACATTCCATTCACCGCGGCATCGATGTATCGCGTGCTGCGGGCCTAACACATGTTTTAGGCGCGACGGGCACGACATCTGAAGATGCGGCCATTGGCATATATGGATTTCCAGAAATCGCCCAACTCGATATGGGGGATTTTGCGGGTGGTCTTTTAAAGTACTTGCGGGCGCATCCTATCGATAGAATTACCATTGCAGGTGGCTTCGCCAAAATGGTCAAAATGGCTCAGGGTGCCGTGGATCTGCACTCCGGACGCAGCCAGGTGGATATGTCTTTCTTGGCAAATTTAGCAGCACAACACGCTTTGGAACCGGACGGGAATGAAGAGCTCAAAAACCAGATTCTAAATGCGAACACGGCAGCACAAGTTCTTGAATTGGCTCAAAATAGCAAGATCGACCTTACCAAGCCCATTGCCACATTGGCCAAACAGACAGCACGGAAGGTACTGCAAGACGCGCCGGTCGACGTTGAAATTATGATTGTAGACCGCAAAGGCAGTGTGCTTCATCAAACAGGGTTTGATCGTCAATGAACGAGGTGATTCTGATATTGGGCGGCACCAAAGAAGCATCAGAACTCGCAGAAAGCTTGGTTCACGAAAAGCCAAAAGCGCGTGTCATTTCATCTCTTGCGGGGCGAACAAAAGAACCTGCGCCTGTTCTTGGCGAAGTGCGGATTGGCGGATTTGGCGGTGCAGATGGATTGGCGCGGTTCATCACCCAAAACGAAGTAACACAGCTGATCGATGCCACTCATCCATTCGCCAAAAATATCTCAAAAAACGCGCGGCTAGCTGCAGCCATGACAGAAGTTTCGTTGGCTGTGCGCCAACGCCAACCATGGAAAAAGCAGCCCGGCGACCATTGGATTGAAGTTGCAGATCTGGAAACGGCTCGCGACGCAATCCCGGCAGCTTCTCGCGTTTTGCTAGCACTGGGAAGTCAGTACATCGCAGCTTTTGCAAGCCGGTCAGATGTGCATTTCATTATTCGAATGGTAGACGAACCAAGCCAGGCCCTGCCCTTCGATAATTTCAAACTTGAATTGGGCAAACCCGGCGATTTGTCTCAGGAGAC
>JBCDFK010000283.1:0-4116 GCA_039178065.1 Pseudomonadota bacterium
GAATATAAACTTCATTCTTATATTCATCACCCTTCGTCCAAAGCTCGATTTGCGCGAGAACCTGGTTGGTAAATGAAGCAGACATCACGAAGCTTGGGTGTCCGGTTGCGTTACCAAGGTTTAGCAAACGACCTTGCGACAACAGGATCATACGATTGCCGCTTGGCATCTCATACATATCCACCTGGTCTTTGATGTTGGTCGTTTTCAGATTGCGGAGATTGGCGACCTGAATTTCATTATCAAAGTGGCCAATATTGCCAACAATGGCCATGTCTTTCATTTCGCGCATATGTTCAATGCGAATGATGTCTTTGTTGCCAGTTGTTGTGATGAAGATGTCGGCGTCTGCAACGGCATCTTCAAGTGTTGTCACTTCAAAACCGTCCATGGCAGCCTGTAGCGCGCAAATCGGGTCGATTTCTGTTACCTTCACGCGGGCGCCAGCGCCACGCAATGATGCAGCTGAACCCTTACCTACATCTCCATAACCGCAAACGACTGCGGTCTTACCGGCCATCATGGTGTCTGTGGCGCGACGAATACCGTCAACCAAGGATTCTTTACAGCCATATTTGTTGTCGAATTTCGACTTGGTCACTGAATCGTTCACGTTGATTGCAGGAAATGGCAACTGGCCTTTTTGAACGAGTTCATACAAGCGATGCACGCCCGTTGTTGTTTCTTCGGAAACACCAACAATCTGATCGCGCATTTTTGTGAACCAGCCAGGTGAGGCTGCCATACGCTTTTTGATTTGTGCTTGGATGCACTCTTCTTCTTCTGAACCAGGCGCTCCAAATGCCTCGCCTGCTTCGATGCGGGCACCCAAAAGGATGTACAATGTCGCGTCGCCACCATCATCAAGGATCAGGTTGGGACCATCTTCAAACAAGAAGGACTTATCGAGGTAGTCCCAATGTTCTGTCAGCGTCTGACCTTTTACCGCAAAGACCGGAATTCCAGCGGCTGCAATAGCGGCTGCGGCATGATCTTGCGTGGAGAAGATGTTGCAGGACGCCCAACGCACATCAGCACCAAGGGCTGTAAGGGTTTCGATCAAAACAGCCGTTTGGATTGTCATATGCAATGAGCCGACGATACGTGAACCTTTGAGAGGCTTACTGTCGCCAAACTCTTCACGCAATGCCATCAGGCCTGGCATTTCTGTTTCAGCAATATCAAGTTCCTTGCGACCGAATTCCGCGAGGCTAATGTCTTTTACGATGTAATCTTGTTGGGCCATGCAGGCGCTCCGAATATATTTGATTTTGTGTGCCGTATTTTGCGCGCTTAGTATCAGAGCGCGAACGATGACGCAATCCGCACATAAAGAAATGTTTATGTGGGTATGTGTAGCGATATTATGTTAGATTGCGATCACTCGCCTTCGCCAAATTTGTCATTAACAAGCGTTTCGATAGCATCCATTGCAGATTGCGCATCTGCACCTTTTGCCGATACAGCGATCGAGCATCCTTGTGAGGCTGCAAGCATCATCAAACCCATTATAGATGTACCGCCGACATTTACGCCGTCTTTGGTCACAGTAATAGCAACATCAAAAGCTTCGACTGTCTGTACAAAGCGAGCCGACGCACGGGCATGCAGCCCCTTTTTGTTTTGTATCAGTAGGTTTTTGGAGATGGTCTCAGACACAGCAAATCACGGATCAGCGGCCAGAACCTGGCTCGCAATATTGATATATTTTCTGCCAGCTTCTGCGGATAGCATCAGCACTTTCTCGATCTTTTGAGTTTCTCGCGCTTTGGACAGCTTTATCAACATGGGCAGATTCATACCTGCCAATATCTCAACCTTACCGGGTTGCATAAGTGAGATTGCCAAGTTTGACGGTGTGCCACCAAACATGTCGGTTACAATGATAACGCCGTCACCACTGTCGACTGCCGCAACAGCATCAATAATCTCATTGCGGCGCTGTTCCATGTCATCATCGGCTTCGATGCAAACGCCTTCAAATTGTGATTGCGGTCCCACGACATGCTCGACCGCGTTCTTAAACGCTGTCGAAAGCGAACTGTGTGATACCAAAACTACACCGATCATTGATCGCGTTTTCCCGTCGCCAGCACGATATGTGCCCCACTTTATTGATTTGTCATAAAGACCAGCAATCGGTTCGCTTGACAAGTAAAAAACTTGTGCGATGCACAAGGCTAAATCCAGATGGGTTGACCAAGCATTGCCAAAACTGCATTGCCGGCAGCTTCGACATTGGCGGTACTGAGCGCAAGTGTCCTGACTTCAACACCTGATATATTTGTCATTTGTCCATCCCACATCCGCACCATCTTTGTGTCTGGTTCTAGAGATATATGGAGCGATATCGGTACTGATTGCAGTTGAGGAAGGGGTGCATCCACAATCCCAAAACCTCGTATTTCGATTTTGTCTTTTATCGGATTGGGTGCCGTGCCGATCAGTTGTTGGTTTCGCATTTCAAAAACAACTTGATCATCGGCAATCCAGCAAACATCTATCGAGGCATGATAACATCGCCGGAAGAGATGAAGCGCCAAAAGAGTTTTGCCGCTCCCAGAAGGCCCGCTGATCAATACGCCATTGCCATCGATGGCAATCAAGTTCGCATGCATATGTTCAAGCATTGGCACGATTTATTCGCACGGCAGCCGCAAAATAAATCGAGCGCCCAGAATCTTGGCGGCATCGTTTTCATCGACGATATTCTCTGCCGTTAACGTACCGCCGTGGGCTTCAACAATTTGGCGCGAGATAGAAAGACCCAATCCTGAGTTTTTGCCAAACTCGTCAGCACCTGGTCTGTCTGTATAAAAACGCTGGAAAATCGTTTCAATATTCTCGCTACGGATGCCGGGGCCGTTGTCTTCTACACGCGCCTCAAGGAAGTGCTTGCGCCGAGACAAATAGATATCGATACGGCCTCCTTGTTCAGGAATGAAACCACGCGCATTTTCTACCAAATTGGAAATAATCTGGCCTAGTCGCGATTCATGGCCAATTACTGTGTATCCATCTGTGCCGGAAGGCGTTTTTGCAATGTGCAAATTCACATTCATCTCACCCAAATGACCTTGATCAAATATGGCCACCAAATTGTTCAAAAGCGCTGCGAAATCGACTGGGCTCTCATCTTCACGCACCAATTCGGCATCAAGACGCGATGCATCAGAGATATCCGTAATCAAACGGTCCAGACGCTGAACATCATGTTCAATAACATTGAGTAAGCGAGATCTTTGCGCATCTGTTTTCACCAGGGGTAGAGTTTCAACAGCACTGCGCAAAGAGGTGAGCGGGTTTTTAAGTTCATGGCTCACATCAGCTGCGAAACTCTCGATCGCATCAATGCGGGCATAGAGCGATTGCGTCATATCGCGTACGGCGAGTGACAGATTGCCGATCTCATCTTGCCGATCAGAAAAATCCGGAATCTCTTCGCGCATTTTGATCGACTTGCGAACGCGCACCGCCGCAGCGGAAAGCCGACGAAGGGGATTTGCGATCGTGCCCGCCAGCAATAGTGACAGAATGATATTTACCACAACGGCGACGGCAAATACGCGGATCATCGCGTAGCGTTCGGCCGTCACAATTTTATCAATGTCACCGCCTTGCGTAGATAATTGCAATACACCAAGCACGGCTCTGAAGCGTTGTACTGGAACAGCGACTGACACGATCATTTCGCCCTGTTCGCTCAAACGAACAATTTGGCTTCGCCCGCCCGACAATGCTCCCATCACTTCAGGAAAAGCCGCACCGGTGCCGCCGGGCTGTTCTCGATATACCGGCAAGTCGCGGCGTTGGAAGAAATCATTCAACCACTCGCGGGCCCTTTCAGCAATGCCGGGCTCGGGCTCATCAAGCGGCTCCAGTTGATAGCGCAGGATCTGTCCACGCGAATAGAGGATTCGCGAATCTAGAATTAAATTGGCATCGCGATCATAAACGCGCGCGCGCGTGCGTGTCGGAGAAATGAGACGCCGCAATACTGGTGCCACGCGTTCTGGATCGATGGGAAAGTCTAGATTATCAAGCCCGTCCACACTTGGTACAATGCTCTCACCGGCTTGCAATTCCAGAAGTTTCTCTGGATCAATTAAGATTGCA
>JBCDFK010000284.1:0-4114 GCA_039178065.1 Pseudomonadota bacterium
ATAAGACTTCTGCTTCTGGATTATTTTTTGCTGCATCATCAACATATTGCGCCAAAATATCGCGTCTTTCGCGCCCTGCAACTGAGCTGTCAGCATTGCTCGTATAGGCATAAATTTCTTGTCCAAGTGGAGTCGATGCTGCAACAATTTCTTGCGCGCTTTTGTGTTGATAATAAATGTCCAGCAAAGTCGCATCGCCAGAATAGCCGCGAGGCTTTTCAAAAGACCAACGCGTGAAGGGGTCTTGCTGCAAAAACGTGTTTACGGCGTGGTTCTGCGCAATGGGAATTAGGTTCTTCCAAATGTTTGGACCAGCCTGCGCGCGAAGTTGGTGCAAATTCTGAGCGAGCCTGCCGACAACCCCTGCAGCCGCAATGTTTCGCTTAAACTCAGCGTCGGCGACTTCGAGTACGATTGCCAATTGTCCTTTAAAGAGTGTGAGTTGAGCGGCATCTAGCTTCAACTCATCATCATATAGTACCTTGTCGGCCAATTCCGCCGTGATAGCTGACTGTTCATCAAGAGCGAATTTTGGTCGTGGTGCCATGGAGGTCTCCTACGGCGGTCTTGCCGTTTTCTGGGTGGGATCATTACATCTCCTCTCCTAGCAATCGAAGTATACGCGAAGCTTGCGAACGTCTTGTTCGTTTACCTTTATTTAGCACGAAAGAGCTATGAGAAGGGCTGCTATGTAAGCTGAATGAGGAGGAATGAAGTACCTCCGGGCAACGCCAAAAATCTCTGACCTGAGGCATTCATGCTAGCTGGTATCAGCCACTATTTGGACCCAAAAACCGTTATGGGTGCACTGATGAACCGTCGCGACCCCAAGATCGGGCGGCTTATGGCGATGCGGGATGCGGCGCGCAACAGAGCGTTTTTGCGCGCGGGCATGTGGATGGCCGTGCTGAGCTATATCGCATATGGTGGGCTTGATTGGTTTTTGTTCCCCGACATTCAGACTGAGCTGGTTTCGGCTAGAGTTTTGATCGGAACACTTTTTCTAGCAATTTTGGAAGTTTGTATTGCTAGCCGCCTGAGGCTTCTTCATCTTCAAATCATAAGCGCAACTGCGATCACAGTGGGCAGTTTGGCGTGGCTCTTCATCGCACAGCAGACGGAGTTCCAAAGCAATTTTGCATTGTTTTCTATCTATGGTGCGATTTTCATACTGGGTACGAATCTTTATTTCAGATTTAAGTTCTACATCTCAGTATGCAGCACGCTTTTAATTACAGTTTTTTACGCGTCCAGCCCATTTGAAATTGATGTTATCGGCTTCTGGGCGCAGATATCTCTGTCTTTTTTCTTCGTGAATTGCTTTGTGCTTTCCCTGTATCTTTCATGGCGCATGGACATTGCGCGCTATCGAAACTTCATCAGTGCGCTCGAAACTAGAGTTCGAGAAAAACAAAGTCAGCTCAAACGCCGCCGCTTGGAAGTCATTGCTGATACCGATCCGCTAACCGGCTTGGCAAACAGACGCGCTGTAGAACGCCTGTTTGCTAAACTCATTGCAGAAAACCATTTGGAAAAAGGACATGTCGCTGCATTGCTGATCGATGTGGATTTTTTCAAAAGCTATAACGATCTATTAGGACACCAGGCGGGCGACAATTGCCTGATTCAATTGACAAAGTCTTTACAAGATGTTGCGAACAAAAATGATGCAATTGTTGGCCGCTATGGTGGCGAAGAATTTGTCGTATTCTGTAAAAAAGATGATCCCAAATTGGTGATGCAGTTAGCATCAGAGTTCTGTGATCAGATTGAATCCTTGGAAATACCGCACCCGGGGCGCAGTGATAAAGGTAGGTTTGTAACTATCAGTGCGGGTGCCTCTTATTGTGCGTTGGAACTCAAGCCAAAAATGTCGCAACTGATTGATGAGGCAGATCATGCTTTGTACCGTGCCAAATCTGCTGGTCGTGCAACATTCCGCATCTATAACGAAACGTTCCACGAGCGTGAAAATTCTAGTTTCGGTATGCTCAAATCTATTGAGACAGCCGTTGCCGACGAGCGGATCAGCGCCGTTTTCCAACCAATAATTGATGTCGAATCAGGTGAGCTTTATGGGCACGAAACGCTCATGCGCGTTTCAGACACTTTCGGTAATCCTTTGAGCCCAGAGTTCTTCATTCCTATCGCCGAAGAAAGTGGAATCATCATTGAGATGGGACGTTGGATTGTCGACAATGCTTGCGCCAAATTTGCACGTGCGCGTGTCGGCGATTTGGTCAGTGTGAACGTATCTGTCATACAGCTAAGAGATCCTGCATTTCCTTTGTTCGTGCTATCGGCAATTGCCCGTCATAATTTGATGCCATCAAATTTGGCCATTGAGATAACAGAGAGCACCGATTTGCTCGAAGATCGCGTTGCAAAACTGGCGATCAAACAATTGCGCGACGCCGGTGTACAAATCTGGCTTGACGACTTCGGTACTGGCTTCGCTGGACTGAAATGGCTGCGTGATGTCGAGTTCGACGTGCTAAAAATTGACAGGCTCTTCCTCCATGATTGCGCTTCGCAGGAAGGCCGCAATCTGCTCACTGACATGGTCACATTAGCGATGAACAGAAATCTGCGCGTTCTAGTCGAAGGCGTGGAGACTAAAGATCAAGCTGCATTTCTTGGCAGTATAAATGTCGGCTATGCACAGGGCTTTTACATTGGAAAACCCAAGCCAGAAATCGAACATTTGATTGATACCAAGCAAGCAGTCTGATCCACATTACCGATGAGCTTATATCGGCCTGCTCAAAATGGTTTCAAGATTTAGAGGTTGAGGCAATTCGTGAATTAGCCGGAGTTTCCTCATTGCTCTCTGTTTCGGTCGCATATCCGAGCTGCCGATCGAAAAGCTCTGCGATGGAATCGATGTCTCTTTTGCTCACCACTGCGCCGCCAACAATGGCTATGCGTGACAGGAAGAAGTCTAGTTTAGCCTTGGCTTCATTATGGTCGGCAGGAACTGCAAGGCGTATCGAATTGTCTAGATCGGTCATCTTTTTATCGATCGCTTCAATGACCGGCGTGGCACCATCATCACTAATCGCACGCTCGAGCTCTTTCTCGAGCTCTTTGTGCGCCTGGATAAGTGAAGTTAACATTCGCCCGCCCCTAATACCTTCAAGTCGCTATGATTTAGAGACTCACTGGCTAGAATTTTGTGCAATCTAGAGAAGTTTTCAAAAAATGCAAAAAGGTTCTGCAAAATTGATGCATGCAGCAAGAATATCGAATAAAAAGTTGAATTATTGTGCTAATACACACTACACTAGAGTTATCATTAATCGGGCAGGTGAAATCAAAGCAAAATGGTCACTCCATCATTGAAGTTGGTGCATTCTACTGACTCAGTTCAAGAGCCAAATCCGGTCTCCGCGGGTGGGTGGCACGGCAAGGTTGAGAATGAGGCTGAGGAGTTCGCCAAGCTTTCATATCGCTACGGATTCAAGGCCTACGCTGTTGTCAAACTCAATTCATTGTTTCGAGGAACTGTAAAACCGCACATCAAGGGGACCAATCTTGATCCCGAGTTTTTGAAACATATCGATTCTGATGAGGCATTGGGCGGATGCTCACTCTTTCAAGTTTTGTCTCAAACCTGCGTACCCTTCTCCTGGAAGTCGGGCGTCAACGCCTATACGGGTCAAGCTGAATCTGGCGAGCAATCCGAAATGGATAAGGAGCTAGATCAACTCCTCTTGGCATTCGACTATGAAGGCGGTTTCTGCGTACCTGTCCATGATCCGATGGGCAATAGAAGTGTCGTTGTTTACATGGGCCCGCATTTCGACAATTCATCTCGTTATTCAAAACTGGTTGTAGAAACAATCGAATTGTTTGATGCGGCCGTTCGTTCTTCCGCTGAAGCTGGCCAGTTGCGCGATGTTCAACTTACAGAATTGGAATTGAGTTGTTTGGATTGCTCAATAAAAGGCGCAGATGTCGACGCAATAGCTGCGCAAATTGGTATGAGCCGCCATGTCGTTTCTGCTGTTCTAAATTCGATTTGCAGAAAATTTGAAGCAAAGAGCGTGCCGCAAGCTGTCGCCAAAGCAATGTCGTTTGGCCTCATTGCCATTTGAGGTGGCGATTATTGCGA
>JBCDFK010000285.1:0-4104 GCA_039178065.1 Pseudomonadota bacterium
ACATTAATTTGATTACCAGAAACAGAGATTTCACCCGGGAAGCGGCCATGAACTGAATCATAGCGCATCAAGTGCGCATTGGTTTCAACTGGACCGAGGTCATTGATGGCAACGATGTCGATATCCGTGCGACCGGATTCAAAAATGGCGCGCGCGACGTTGCGGCCGATGCGGCCAAAACCGTTGATTGCAATTCTGAGTTTCTTAGACATTGTGCCTCCAGTTTAATGGGCAAAGCGTTAGGATGTTGAACGTAACCGCCTGAGACGATGTAGTGTATTTCCGGCTGTCTTAGCGCTAGTTGACTGCTAATGCCAAGCTGAACGCACGAATTTAGTTGTTAGGGTTACAATTTTTTACCTGCCAAATTTGCGTCGTCGGCAATCGCACGGGGTGATTGCCGACGGGTAGTTGGTTTAACGCAAAACCGAAGTATTTACTCTTCCGCGCTCGCCAAGTCATTCAGACGCTGTGTTGCAGCGTCGGCAATTGCTTCAGCCGTGATACCAAAATGGTTGTAAAGATCTTTGATTGGTGCAGATGCGCCAAATGAATCCATGCCGACAAAAATGCCGTCTGATCCAATGAAACGATCCCAGCTCATACGGATGGCTGCTTCAATGCCGATGCGGATTGGCGAATTGCCAACTAGAGCGGTTTTGTAGTCATCGCTTTGTTGTTCAAACAATTCCATACATGGCACTGAAACAACACGCGTTGGATGTCCATCCGCTTCGAGTTTTTCAGCTGCGGCGAGGGCTATTTCCACTTCTGAACCTGATGCGAATATGGTCACTTGCGCATCATCAGACGCGGTTGCGATTTCATAAGCACCATAGGCGCACATATTTTCTTCGTCATATTCTTTGCGCACAGCAGGCAAGCCTTGACGGGTTAGGGCGAGTGTCGAAGGTGTCTTTTTATTTTCCAATGCCAGTTGCCAGCATTCAATGGTCTCTGTCACATCCGCTGGGCGGAACACATTGTGGTTTGGAATAGCACGCAATGCAGCCAAATGTTCAACTGGCTGGTGTGTTGGACCATCTTCGCCAAGACCAATTGAGTCATGCGTCATCACAAAAATGGTTCGGATGCCCATAAGAGAGGCAAGACGCATGGAAGGTCGGCAATAGTCTGAGAACACCAAAAATGCACCGCTATAGGGAATGACGCCACCATGCAGTGCCATGCCGTTCATAGCGGCTGCCATGCCGTGTTCGCGAATACCGTAATAGATATAGCGACCGGAGAAATCATCTGGCGTAATTGGTAATGTTTGAGGGGTTTTGGTGTTGTTAGAACCGGTCAAGTCGGCCGAACCACCAATGGTTTCCGGAAGCGCTTCATTGACCACGTTAAGTGCCATTTCAGAGGCTTTACGTGTCGCAACCTTTGGCAGGTCTTCAACAAGTTGTTTCTTGTATTCGGTGACGGCGGAAGCAAAGCCGGTTGGCAATTCACCACTCATCCGGCGCTCAAATTCGCTTTTTATTCCATTGTCTACGGCGTCTAGGCGCTTTTTCCAGTTCACGCGCTCTTTAGCTGCATTCAATCCAACAAGGCGCCAATCGTCCAAAATATCAGAGGGAACTTCGAAGGCTTCAGCTGACCAACCAAGGGCTGCGCGGGTGCCGGCAATTTCGTCGGGGCCGAGCGGTGAGCCATGCGCGCTATTGGTGCCAGCCTTTGTTGGTGCACCAAATCCAATTGTAGTGGCACATGCGATCATGGTGGGTCGATCTGATGATTTAGCGCGTTCGATCGCTGCTGCAATCGCGTCGGGATCGTGTCCATCCACTGCGTCAGTTTCCCAGCCAGATGCCTCAAAACGGGCCCGCTGGTCGGTAGAATCTGATAACGATACTGCGCCATCGATTGTGATTTTGTTGTCATCCCACAAGACGATCAGCTTGTTGAGTTTTAGATGACCTGCAAGGGCGATTGCCTCCTGGCTGATGCCTTCCATAAGGCAGCCATCACCAACCAATGCATATGTATTGTGTTCGACAAGCTCTTCGCCGAACTCATCGCGCAGTTTACGCTCGGCAATCGCCATACCAACTGCGTTGGCAATGCCTTGGCCAAGCGGGCCTGTGGTTGTTTCGATGCCTGCAGCGTGACCAAATTCCGGGTGACCAGCCGTTTTAGAACCGAGCTGCCTGAAGTTTTTGATTTCATCGATTGTGATGTCTTCATAGCCTGTCAAATAGAGCAGCGAATAAAGCAGCATTGAACCGTGGCCAGCTGACAAGACAAATCGGTCGCGGTCGGGCCAACGCGGATTTTTAGGGTCGAAATTCAGAAATTTCGAAAAGAGGACTGTCGCAACGTCCGCTGCACCCATGGGCAGGCCGGGGTGGCCAGAATTTGCAGCTTGAACGGCATCCATTGACAAAAAGCGGATCGCATTGGCCATCCGGTCGTGTTTTTCGCGTGTCATTTTGTAATTCCAAAAACGTTTATTGGCGGGAATTGTGCTTGATCCGCCAATTTCGGGCGAGACATAGCAGGTGGACGAAATGAGTCAACAAAGAGCGCCGCTTTCAACAAACAACGCCGCTATTGATCGCTCCGCGCGAAAGGTTGTGCATCAGTGCTTTGTTGTCTTGAAATCGGTGCACAATCCATTTTTAGTTCATGTGACATCTGACGTGACCACGCTAAAGCCTTAATGTGATTGACAAACGTTAGACATAAGCAAAAATCCGAATAGTGATTCGTCGAAAGGATTTGTATTTTTTATGTCCGCGCCGCAAACATTGACCCAAGTTTTGATCCGCATCGACAAGGCGCTCGCCCAGCTAAATGAGGTCGTGGACAACAATGCAGAGATGCGCGGCGAATTTAAAGATGCTGAAGAAGAAGTGCAGCGTTTGAATTCTGATCGATCACGGCTGGCCGGTGAACTTGATGCTTCTGAAGGCCGTGCAGAACGCCTTGAGGAGGTCAATAAGGAAGTTTCGCGTCGTCTTGTGACGGCAATGGAAACAATTCGAGCGGTACTGGATAAATAAATGTCTCAAGTGAACATTATCATTGATGGTAAAAGTTACCGCATGGCCTGTGACCCTGGCCAGGAAGAACACCTTGAATCACTCGCTGCGCGATTTGATCAGTATGTCGGCCACCTCAAATCCATGCTGGGCGAAATTGGTGATCAACGTCTCACCGTAATGGCAGGTATTATGGTGATGGACGAATTTGCAGAACTACAAAAACGCGTCAAAGGCGTTGAAACCGAAATGGAATCGGTCCGACGCACGCGAGACGAAGCTTTGGCACGTGCCGATAAAACCGAGGCGCTTTTGACAGAGCGGCTGACCGGTGTGGCGCAGAGCATGGAAGAACTTGCCGCCAAAATGGCGTGACGCCCAATTTAGCCGCAAGATATTCTCAGCGATGTTGATCAAATAATATTTGGTTCCCATCGGGGTCGGAGATCATAAAACTCTTAGGTCCGTGCTCTTGCTCAGCCATCTCATCAGGAATTGAAATCCCTCGATCCTTCAATTCGCGTTGCAGTGTTCCAACATCGGTAAATTCTTCCAGATTGTTGCTTTGCTGATCCCAACCGGGATTGAAAGTCATCAAATTTCCTTCAAACATGCCCTGGAAAAGACCAATAACATGGTCGCCGTTTCTCATTATCAGCCAGTTTTCATCGATATTACCACCAGCTTTTTCGAAGCCGAGTTTGACGTAAAAGTCGTAAGAAGAAGTAATATCTTTGACGCTAAGACTTATTGAAAAAGCACCTAGTTGCATGAAAACCTCCTAATTAGAGCGCCCATTGCTGCGCATCTTCGAAACAAATGTCTATGGATATCAAACCTGCAACATGATTTGGGATCAACTGCCACTTAGTATTTAAGTTGGGCGAATTGGCTAAATTTTTTGAGAATTCAGCCATGCATCGGCAAGTTTTTCGGCCTCGTCCAACTCTTCTTTGTTCAGCGTTTTTGAAACACTGATCAAGTGCTTCGTCATCAAGTCTGGACGTTGAAAGGAAGCTATTTTCAACCATTTGTAGGCTTGTACGGCATTTTGTGGCAATCCCTCACCATTCAAATGCATATAGGCCAGATCATGCTGAGCAAAAACATG
>JBCDFK010000286.1:0-4098 GCA_039178065.1 Pseudomonadota bacterium
GCGCACTCAAGCAGCATATATGAACACGACATTGATCACAGCGCTGTGAGAAGAAAGAGGTTTTTTGGCGCTCAAAACCCAGCAAAACCGGCACTTGGAAAAACAAGAAAATTGCGCTTTTTTTTCAAAAAAGATGAAGCTGTGATCAAAACAGGCCTCAAAACACACCAATCCTCACACGACCTCACGAACTTCGTGATCAATGTGAGCGGATAATTGGAGTAATGGGCGGTGATTGGGGGTGCGATTAACGACTCAATATCAAGCGGAAAGGTGTCAGTTGGCCTGTAAGCCGGGTTCTGTATGGCCTCGGACCAAAAATCCGAAGCGTGGCGGCCATTCATCTAGGACGTATATTACTACACGCCTCATGCAACCTACCCGGATAGCTCGCGGCGAGCCCGCGCGACGCGAACGCCGGCGCTATCCCTATTCGGTCTTGCTCCCAGTGGGGTTTACCCTGCCAAGACTGTTACCAGCCTTGCGGTGCGCTCTTACCGCACCCTTTCACCCTTACCCCGCGATGCGAACATCTAAAGAGGCGGTTTGCTTTCTGTGGCACTATCCCTGAGGTCGCCCTCGCCGGACGTTATCCGGCACCGTTCTCTGTGGAGCCCGGACTTTCCTCACCGCTCGTCTTTCGACATTTGAGACGGCGCGGCCGCCCGGCCAACTGACACGGCGCTTCTGTACCTGTGACCTTGGGACGACGCAAGCTTGTCATTTCGCGCACTTTCATTACTTTGCACACAAATCCCTGGGCAGTATTGGCGGACAATTGATTACAGTTCTCATATTAGGTAGCGCCCCAAACGCAGTAAACGCCACTCAGTTTGATTTGGACAAGGTCGACGCCCTCGTTACTTTGAACAATGCCTGGTCAATAAGACCTGACTGGACCCACGCCATATATCCAGAAGACTTCCCACAAACACGGCGACCTTCCAAAAACCAAAATCAAAAAATCGTAACGTTTGAGGAATACGTTCCTGCCAATAACGCCTATGGCGGGATCATATATGCAGGTGCCACGATGGCGTTCACATCAGCTTATTGGGCGCTCAGTGTTTTGAAGCCTCAAATGTTGTTATTCTACGGTTGTGACATGGTATATGACCAGCCGGGTGCGAAAACTCACTTTTATGGCGATGGGGCGGCAGATCCATTGCGCGATGACCCAACCTTGCAATCGCTTGAAGCCAAGTCAAATCGAATATTGACACTGGCTGCTCAGGAAGGATGCGCCTGCGCCAACTTATCAGACCTACCAAAGAGCCGCCTCACCTTTCCACGCATCGATTCTGCTCTACTAGATACGCTTTGCGAAACCGATTACCAACGACTGATTTTAGAGATAAATCAACGCGTTGATCGCGCAATGTATGAAAAAGCTATATCAGCTGAAGATGAAGCGGGCCTATTTCACGCCAATGGTGACTACTGGAATTCGGATTTAGACATTGATCCAAAACGCTTGGCAGACATCGATACGATCTGGCGCAGCGCAGTTCACGACTAGACGTCCTGTGCGAGAAAAAGGCGCTCGGGCAATCTGACGGCGCCATCGGTCCCGCTTCTACGCGCAGCATCACAAAGCACGCTATCCAAGAAGTTAGTCTTTTACTTCAGGGCGGTAATCGGCATTTTCGTAATCATCTTCATCAGACAGCTGCGGACCTGGAATTACATACTCGCCAGAAAGCCAGCGGTTCAAATCCACTTCTTTGCATCGAACAGAACAAAATGGATAAGTCGCGCGTGAGCTCTCACGCTTACATTCAGGGCATTTTACTTTAGGTCGCAACGGTTCAATATCTGCCGCCATATCAACTTCCGCCCGACAGCCAGTTGAAGTGAACCCTGTAGCCTTCATCAGTCAGAAGCTTCACTGTGTCATAAAGTGGTAGCCCAACCACATTGCTGTAAGAACCGACGAGCTTAACAACAAATGTGCCGGCCAAACCCTGGATGGCATAGCCTCCGGCCTTGCCGCGCCAGTCGCCAGAAGCCAGATAGGCCTCCAACTCATCACGCGTAATGCGTTTGAAGCGAACTTTTGTCTCAACAACAGCTAAACGGGACTTACCCTTAGGCGTGATCAAACACAGCCCAGTATGCACTTTGTGTGCGCGGCCAGAAAGCATACGCAACGATTGGGACGCTTCGTCCAAAAGATCAGCCTTTGGCATGATCTGCCGCCCAACCGAAACCACGGTATCTGCTGCGAGTACAAAGGTGTCTTCAAAAGCGCCATCTTCTCTGAGTAGTTTAACCGCTTTTTCCGCTTTGTCTTTTGCCAAACGTCGCGCAAGAGATTTTGGGTGTTCGGCGCGCAAAGGCGTCTCATCGACATTGGCCGGCAACAATCTGTCGGCTTCAATACCCGCCTGAGCAAGCAGATCCACACGGCGCGGAGAACCCGAAGCAAGAACTAGTTTTTGAAAAACGCTCATTTCGGAATTCGCCGGTCATCTGCATTATTTAAAGCGATAAGTGATACGACCCTTGGTCAAATCATATGGTGTCATTTCAACCAGCACCTTATCGCCGGTTAAAACTCGGATGCGATTTTTGCGCATCTTGCCTGCAGTGTGGGCAATGATCTCGTGATCATTTTCCAGCTTTACGCGGAAAGTGGCATTCGGCAGCAGTTCCGATACCACACCTGGAAATTCTAACAGTTCTTCCTTCGACATACGTTTTTCAGCACCTTCCAAATTGTGCAAGTCTAAGAGCCTTAGCCCTACCTAAGCCGCTCATTTATAACAAGAATGGCCATTTGAACAGACAATAATGTCCTGTTCCCAATATAGTGACTAAAATCAGCCCTTCCAATGCAATACACAAACAAGCGTAAATAGACGCCTTGCGGTATCAAAATCAACGCTCACCTTGCCATGCAGGCGATCCTGTAGCGTTTGAGATCCATCATCGTGAACCCCGCGCCTAGCCATGTCTATTGTTTCAATCTGGCCAGTGGATGCGGTTTTTATGGCCTCATAGTAGCTTTCACATATCATGAAGTAATCGCGAACAATGCGCCTAAACGGTCCAAGCGACAAAATATGTATAGCAACCTCTGCGCCACTTTCCTTTGTAATTTCAAAGACTAGTTTGCCGTCGATCACCGACAACTTCAAATTGTACGGCCCTTCGGCAACATCGTCGCCAACTGGCTTAAAACTGTTTTGTTCCAGCAAATCAAAAATGGCGACCGCACGTTCATGCTCCACATCTGGCGTGGAACGTCCGATGGACTGATCGAGTTCAATATCGACCAGCCTGTCATTGGTTCCGAATTTTGCGCCTTCGCTCATCAGCTCTTACTCTGTATCTAGATTGAGGCGAATGGACACTGAGCGACCATGTGCGTCAAGCCCCTCCGCTTCCGCAAGGCGTATGGCCGCAGGTCCCAGAGCACGAAGTTGGTCTGGTCCAAGCTTCAACATTGAGGTCCGCTTCATGAAGTCGAGCACACCAAGTCCTGATGAGAAACGTGCAGATCGCGCTGTCGGTAAAACGTGATTGGATCCACCCACATAGTCGCCAATGACTTCTGGTGTGTGGCGACCAATGAATATTGCACCTGCATTGCGAACTCTATCGGCCAACTTGTCTGCGCCATTGCATGCGAGTTCTAAATGCTCAGCTGCAATTCTATTAATCAGGTTCAGCGAAACATTTGAATGGAAATCGTCTACAACAATGATGCCGCCAAAGTCGGCCCAACTCGCTGCCGCCGTATCTGACCGGCTAAGCTGCTTGAGCTGTCGTTCAACCGCCTTTGCAACCGCATCACCAAATTCGGTATCGTCAGTGATTAGAATCGACTGTGCGCCTGTATCATGTTCAGCCTGAGCCAACAGATCCGCAGCAATCCAATCGGGATCATTCTCTTTGTCGGCCACAACAAGCACCTCAGACGGTCCAGCGATCATATCGATGCCAACGGTACCGAATACCTGCCGTTTGGCTGTGGCCACATAAGCATTGCCCGGACCGACAATTTTTGCGACAGGCGCAATAGTCTCTGTGCCAAAAGCCAGAGCAGCGACGGCCTGTGCACCGCCAACTCTGTAAACCTCTGTGATCCCCGCC
>JBCDFK010000287.1:0-4097 GCA_039178065.1 Pseudomonadota bacterium
CGCGGCAACGGTCGAGCATTCTGATAACCGTCAGGTCTGCCGCAATGCCGCCCTCATCTGTGAGGAAGTGGGTGTAGATGCCTTTGCCGAGCATGTTTTCGCCGCCAATCTTGGCAACGCATGCGTATTCCATCAGCGCTTCGTGATCAGGTCCCGACACATCAAATATCGCGAAATGCGAAAGGTTCACCATGCCTACATTATCGCTCATTTCGAGATGTTCAGCGTTAGATACACGCCAGAAGTGTCTGTTATCCCATTCATTTTCTCGAACAGGCACTTGGTCCGCCCATTTGTCCAGCAAATGGTCGTTAGAGGCATAGCCATGTGCACGTTCCCAGCCGCCCAGCTCCATAAAGTGGCCACCTAGCTCAACTTCGCGCTCATAAAAGGGTGAACGGCGCGTATTGCGTCCTTTTGTATAGGGCTCCCGTGGATGCACCGCAGGGTTATAGATTTTGAACGCGCTTTCATAGCAGCGGTCATGAATGAACTTTTCTTCAGTTTGGAAAGGATAAAAGCGTGAGTAGTCGATGGCACTGATGTCGATATCTGTGCGTCCGTCTGTGATCCAGTCGACCAGAAGTTTTGCCATTCCTGGAGCGTCTTTCACCCAAATGGCAACTGCATACCAGAGACCGCGCACTTTTTGAGATTCTCCGACAGATGGTCCGCCATCGGTTGTAACTTGTAGCAATCCATTGAACGAATAGTTTTCGTTGTAACCCAACTCAGCCAGTATTGGGGTCAGTTCCATGGCTCGCTCTAGTGGTTCCATGATTTGCTCAATTGGCAAATCACGCTGCGACGGCGAGAGGCGCGCTTCTTCCTTTTCCAAAATGTCTCGTGGATGGCAGAGGCGTGGTTCTCTCTCTTCGTAGTAACCCCATTCGATTTGGCCGCCTTCTGGTGTTTTTGGATCGCCGGTATCACGCATATAGGCTGAATTGCCTTGGTCGCGCAGAAGAGGGTAGCCGATGTCTTTGCCGGTACCCTCAAACTCCGTATAGGGGCCGAAAAATGTGAGTGGATGGTCTACGGGCATAACGGGAAGATCTTCACCAACCATATTTGCCATGAGGCGGCCCCAAAGGCCTGCGCACACGATAACTGTATCGGCCATTATGGTACCGCGTTCAGTTTTCACGCCGGCGATGCGGCCATCTTGCACGATAAGGTCTAGAGCGGGGGTGTTGGCAAAGGCTTTGAGCTTTCCTGTTGCTACGGCTTCATCAACCAACTCGCCGGCAACCGTCTGGGAGCGCGGGGCAACCAATCCGGCATCGGGATCCCACATTGCACCCTGAATTTGATCTTCTTCAAGAAGTGGGAATTTCTCTTTGGATTCAGCGGCAGAAATCATCTTTACGCGGGTGCCAAATGCTTTGCCAGAAGCGACCTTGCGCTTGAGTTCCATCATACGTTCATCATCGCCAATGCGCGCTACTTCAAGACCGCCAACGCGATCATAGCGGCCGCGCTTGGCAAAAAAGTCGATCGAATAGAGCGTTGTCCAGCAGCTCACGAGATCATGGGCAGTTGAGTAGCAAAAGTCTGAGGCGTGTGATGTTGAGCCTATGTCTGTCGGAATGGCAGATTTGTCTATGCCGACGATGTCATCCCAGCCACGCTCGATGAGGTGATGGGCAACTGACGACCCAACTATTCCGCCCAATCCAACAATTACTACCTTTGCTTTTTCGGGGAAAGCAGCCATGAAAATACTCCGCCTAGCGTCAACAAGTGTAAGTGGTCTAACAGTGAAAATCGCACGATGGCAAATATTCAAAACCTAAAAGTCATGACCATTATATTGCCGAAAGTGCCAAGACTGCCTGTTCTTAATGCGACTATGAAGTGTCGGTAGTCTAGGCTCGAAAAAGTTGAAGTCCAACTTTAGTCTTTGCCAATCGATCAGGCATGCTATCGTCGTTGAATGAAACACGTTTTATTTATATTGTGGTTCGTATTCGCATCGACCATTGCTGCGCATTGTCAGGTTACCGCCGACAATCAAGTTGATGTCGAGCTCGTTCTTGCGGTTGATGTTTCTGGTTCAATGAGTCCAACTGAATTGCGCATTCAAAGGCGCGGTTATGCCGAAGCTCTCAAAAGTGATGAGGTTTGGAATGCGATTGATAGGGGGCTCATTGGTTCAATCGCCGTTATGTATGTTGAGTGGGCCTTCTATGATCTTCAAAAGGTGATTGTGCCTTGGACTAAGATATCTAGGCGGCAAGATGCGCATGATTTTGCCGATCGTCTTCTAAATGCAGAATACGCAAATATGCAGAATACCTCGATCGTGGGGGCTATTAGGTTTGGCGCTGAACAACTCGAGACCAATGATTGGTATGGTTTGAGAAGGGTTGTCGATATCTCCGGCGATGGCCCGAACAATCAAGGCGGATTGGTAACTTCAGCGCGTGATGCAGCCGTGGATGCAGGGATTATTATCAACGGGTTACCCATCGTCGTCACTGGTCAGGTGCGGGGACGTGGCAGTTTTACCGGCGATTTGAGCGAATATTATGAGTCGTGTGTCATTGGTGGACCAGGCTCATTTGTCATTCCCGTAACTAGATGGGAAGAGTTTGGCGAGGCGGTGCGGCGCAAATTAGTTTGGGAGTTGGCTGAAGTTGCGCCTGCACATCTTGTTGTTCAAGCAAATTTCAATCCAGCAACGGACTATGATTGCGAAATCGGCGAAAAACTGAGCGGATCATGGCAGAGTGAAAATTATAATGGGCGTGGGGTAAATCAAAACTAGGTCCAAAGTTTTGCGTGATTACCAGATTTTGATGGGCTAAGTGACACCCATGACTATCTCTAGTGAAATCATTGACATTGTTCTTCTATCATTGCGTGTGAGTATCATCGCCTCCCTCATTGGCCTGGCGATAGGTGCGCCATTAGGTGCCTACATTTGTACGAGTGACGGCAAGGCAAAGTCCGTTTGGCTGGGTGTGTTTAGCGCTTTGTTGGCGGTGCCAACTGTTGTGGTTGGTTTGATTGTCTATTTGCTTTTGTCAAAGTCTGGTCCGCTGGGTTGGTTGGATCTGTTGTTTTCGCCATCGGCTATTATCGTCGCGCAAGTTCTGATCACCATTCCCGTTGTCACCATCTTCGCACATAGGGCTTGCGCAGGGCCGTGGGAAGAGTTCGGCGACGCGTTGCGTATTGATATTCAGGGCCGATATTTGCGGATGTGGGAAATCATCAAGATTGCGCGGGCGGGCATGATCACCGCATTCCTAGTTGCATTTGGGCGCGCTATTTCTGAGGTCGGTGCCGTGATGATCGTGGGCGGTAATATTCGCGGTTCGACGCGCGTTATGACCACCGCAATTACTCTTGAAACGCGTCAGGGTAATTTCAATGTTGCTGTTTGGTTGGGTGTTATTCTCGTCGCACTGTCGCTGATCGTGACCATCATTACTTTCGTCATTACGCGTGAGCGCAGCGGTTCTGCCAAGCAATCAGCCAGGTGAAACTGGCGTGCCGACAAAAAACAACTGTTGTCCTTCAAATCTGTAGTCCTCAATCGCTTTTTGGCCGACGGGGCTCGTTAGCCACTCATGCCATTGTTTTGCTATGTCCAATTGCTCATCGGATAGGGCGCTGTTGTAGACTAAGATACTTGAATAGGGATTGAACAAAGGTGGGCTTTGTTCAAATGCGATAATATAGTCATCTTTGTTGCTGAATTTCGCCCAAGTGGCCCTGTCTGAGAGCGTATAGCCACCAATCTCCATGGTTGTGATGAGGGTTTGGCCCATTCCACTACCAGCCTCGACATACCAGTCGCTTGCAGCGCCAATTTCGATTTTCGCCTGCTCCCACAATCGTAGTTCCTTACGGTGCGTGCCACTATCATCACCGCGAGATATGAAGGGAACTTCTGAGCTTGCGAGCCGATTGAAAGCCTCATCTGTTGTTGTGCTTCCCAGCACACCTGCCGGATCGTCCGCCGGGCCAATTAGAACGAAGTCATTGAACATAACATCACGCCGATCTATGCCATGCTGATTGGCGACAAATTCCTCCTCTCCTGCGCGATCATGCGTTAACAGGGCAGCGGCGTCTCCGCGTCGGCC
>JBCDFK010000288.1:0-4081 GCA_039178065.1 Pseudomonadota bacterium
CAACGGACTCGCGCCACGATCGATTTCTTTACTGCGGCGATACGAAGCTAGCGGCAACGACACCGCTCCCGGCGATCACATCGCGGGCGTCGCGAACTTGAGGGTTGCATCGTGGCAATCGAAAGATAATGAGACGATCCCGACTTTTGCACACCAAGCGACGCGTGCGATCATCAGTATCAGCAATTGGTATTTGGGGTTCCACTCTCGATCCATAGCCAAAATGACGGTAGTAGAAGGCCAAGTTGAAACTCTAAAGAAGCTGAAAAATGTCCTGCGATTGCGATTACCGATACTGGAAATCTATTCGGCGCACTTGAGTTTGCTGTTAAGGCCACAGGGGCAGGGATCCAACCCATAATTGGATGCCAACTGGACATTCATTTCGATAAAAGATCTGACGAGGGCGTTGATCAATCTGCGCTCAAATCCTCCGAGAAAAATCAGGTAAGACCATCTGAGCCGGTGGTGTTGATTGCCGCCACCGCCGAGGGTTATTCGAACTTGGTTGAGCTGGTTAGTCTGGCCTACTTGTCGCCCGATGAAATGGATGGCACTTATTTGGTGCCTGAATGGTTGGAGAAACATAACAAAGGCATCATTTGCCTTACAGGTGGAGAGCTAGGCCCTATTGGAGTGCCGCTCGCAACCGGGCATGAGAAAATCGTAGCTGACCGTTTAGCATTTTTTAAATCGACGTTTGGTGATCGGCTTTATCTCGAGCTGCAGCGACCAGCCGGATATTCCAAGAAGGTAGAAGCTGCGACACTCGAATTCGCTTACGCGCATGATATTGCATTGGTTGCAACCAACGAAGCTTTCTTTAAGGGCCGAGATGAGTATGACGCACATGATGCGCTCATTGCGATAGCCGAGGGTGCCGTTGTATCAAGTGATGACCGTAGACGTTTAACGCCCGACCATTTTTTGAAGACAGAAGCAGAAATGGTCGAATTGTTTAAAGATTTGCCGGAGGCACTCGAGTCATCTGTCGAGATAGCCATGCGCTGTCACTATTATCCCGAAACACGTGATCCGATACTACCTCGCTTCGCCGAGGGCGCGGAAGGCGCATCAGAAGAACAAGCACTGCAGGCTGAATCTGACGAGCTAAAGCGCCAAGCACGAGAAGGGCTTGAAATCCGATTGGCCAATCAGGGTTTGGCCGAAGGTTACGATCGTGCCCAATATGATGAACGCCTCGAGACTGAATTGTCGATCATCGAGAACATGAAGTTTCCGGGCTATTTTTTGATTGTTGCTGATTTCATCAAGTGGGCGAAAGACCACACGATTCCAGTAGGTCCGGGTCGCGGTTCCGGTGCAGGCTCTTTGGTGGCCTGGGCATTGACGGTCACGGATATTGATCCGCTGCGGTTCTCCTTGCTTTTTGAACGCTTCTTGAACCCTGCGCGCGTTTCCATGCCTGACTTTGATATCGACTTCTGCCAGGAGCGGCGCGAAGAAGTTATCAAATATGTGCAGGAACGGTACGGAAGAGACCAAGTTGCACAGATCATAACATTTGGATCGCTGCAGGCGCGTGCTGTCCTTCGTGACGTCGGGCGCGTGCTTGAAATGCCTTATGGGCAGGTCGACCGGCTATGCAAAATGGTGCCGAACAATCCAGCACAACCTACAACGCTTGCCAAAGCTATCGAGGGCGATCCGAAGTTTGAAGAAGAGACTGAACGAGAGCCCATTGTCGGGCAATTGTTGGATATGTCGCTAAAGCTCGAGGGGCTTTATCGCCATGCATCAACCCATGCTGCTGGAATTGTGATTGGCGACAGACCCTTGTCGCAATTGGTACCAATGTATCGTGATCCGCGCTCAGACATGCCGGTCACGCAATTTAATATGAAGTGGGTAGAGCAGGCCGGTTTGGTGAAGTTCGACTTTCTCGGGCTTAAAACACTCACGGTCTTGGATATGGCAGTGAAACTCATTGCCCGACGCGGCATTGAAATTGATCTTCAAAAGGTGCCCATCGACGATGAGCCCACCTACGACATGATGGCACGCGGCGAGACGGTCGGCATCTTCCAGGTTGAGAGCCCCGGCATGCGTAAAGCGCTGCTCGGCATGAAGCCTGACTGTATCGAAGATATCATTGCGTTGGTTGCACTCTACCGT
The DNA here is from genome assembly GCA_039178065.1 of Pseudomonadota bacterium. Lineage (GTDB taxonomy): Bacteria > Pseudomonadota > Alphaproteobacteria > Rhizobiales > Rhizobiaceae > Ahrensia. The sequence goes on from JBCDFK010000288.1 coordinate 2,137, forward strand.
CCTGGACCGATGGAGAATATTCCGACCTACAATGCCCGTAAGCATGGTGAAGAGGAAATTGCCTCCATCCACCCAATGGTTGATCATTTGGTCGCTGAAACTCAGGGCGTGATCATCTATCAGGAACAAGTGATGCAGATCGCGCAGGTGCTAGCGGGCTATTCGCTTGGCGAAGCCGATTTACTGCGTCGCGCCATGGGCAAGAAAATCCGTGAGGAAATGGACAAGCAACGATCGCGCTTTGTCGACGGCGCAATCAAGAATGATGTTCTAAAGCAGCAAGCGGATGTCATTTTCGATCTATTGGCGAAGTTTGCTGACTATGGATTCAATAAATCGCACGCTGCAGCCTATGCCATGGTTTCATACCATACGGCATATTTGAAGGCGCATTATGCAGTCGAGTTCTTGGCCGCGTCTATGACCTACGATATGCAAAATGCTGAAAAACTGAATGATTTCCGCAGAGATGCAATCCGCTTGGGAATCGACGTGGTATCGCCCTCGGTGAACACTTCATTCCGTCGATTTGAGGTCGCCGATAACAAAATTTTCTACGCGTTGGCAGCGATCAAAGGCGTTGGCGAGTCTGCAGTTGATCACATAGTTGAGGTTCGCGGCGATAAATCATTTGAATCGTTGGAAGATTTTGCCACGCGCATTGATCCGAAAATGGTCAATCGCCGCACTTTTGAGGGCCTGATATTTGCGGGTGCATTTGATTGCTTTGGACATGATCGGGCATCATTGGTCGCAGGGTTAGACCGAATTGTTGGTCTTGCGCAACGAACTTCAGAAGAAAAAGCTAGCGGCCAGGCCGATATCTTCGGTTCAATCACCGAGGCTGAACCTGAGCGTCTCCAATTGCCATCAAATTCTCAATGGTCGGAATCTGAGAAATTGATGAAGGAGTTTCAGTCAATCGGCTTTTATTTCTCCGCGCATCCGCTCGATTCCTATCAGATGGTTTTGGAGAAAATGCGCGTGCAGCAATATGCCGATTTTGCAATTGGTATCAAACGTGGCGCGGAGGCAGGGCGGTTGGCCGGTACAGTAGCTTCAAAGCAAATCCGACGTACAAAAACCGGTAACAAGATGGGCATTATCACACTGTCTGATGCCACCGGCCAATATGAGATTGTTTTGTTTTCTGAAGTGTTGGACGAGTTCGGCGATAAGCTTGAGGTCGGCAAGAGCTTCATTCTAACCGTTACTGTACGTATTCGCGACGACGACTCAGTCAGCTTGCAAATGACCACATTGAGCCCGCTCAGCGAAGACCAGGGTGCGAAAGAAGCGCATTTGCTGCGGGTATTTGTGCGTGACGAGAAACCGGCACGGTCCATTTCAAAACAACTACGCGGCAATGGCCGAAGCCCCGTTTCGCTGGTTATGATTAAGCCGGATGGTGCTGGTGAAGTGGAAATTGAGCTGCCAGGTCAATATACAGTGTCAGGACCTGTTGCGAGTGCCATCAAGGCTATCGATGGCGTTGTTGATGTAGAACTGGTCTAAATCGAACGCTGATTGACCCGCTTAGATAGTTCTTCCAAACTTTCTACGCGTTCAGAGTAGCGGTCGGTCAGATAAGCGGATTGGGAACGCGTTAGCAAAGTGAATTTCATCAATTCTTCCATTACATCGACCATGCGATTGTAAAATGGCGAAGGTTTCATCCGGCCTTCATCATCAAATTCCGCCCAAGCCCGCGCGACCGAAGATTGGTTGGGTATTGTAATCATGCGCATCCAGCGTCCCAATATACGCATTTGATTGACGGTGTTGAAGCTTTGTGACCCACCATTGACTTGCATAAGGGCCAGCGTCCTGCCTTGTGTCGGGCGAATGCCGCCAATTGGAGCGAGGGGTAGCCAATCAATTTGTGTTTTCATAACGCCGGTCATCGCACCATGACGTTCTGGAGACGACCAGACTTGTGCTTCCG
>JBCDFK010000289.1:0-4079 GCA_039178065.1 Pseudomonadota bacterium
ATTAGAAACTGTAGCGCGGTTTCACCCAGGAAGTTTTCAAGCACTTCAATCGGATCTGGACCAAGTGAATTGGTTATCACGCCATAGACGAGATATGCAGCAGGCAAGAAGCCGGCAATGTAAACCACCCAAGTTGGTGTTTTGGTCCAGAGTTTCGATTGAGCCATTTTAGAAATTCTTAACGAGGTCCATGCCGTCATATAATGACGCCACTTCATTGGCATAACCATTGAACATTTCAGTATCACGCTTCTTGGCGAACAATCCGCTGCCGATGATGCGTTCGGATGCCTGGCTCCAGCGTGGGTGATCTACATTCGGATTGACGTTGGAGTAGAATCCGTACTCGTTTGCGATGAGCTTGTTCCACGTTGTTGGCGGCTCTTGTTCCACAAAATTGATAGCGACGATCGACTTGATGGATTTGAACCCGTATTTCCAAGGCACGACGAGTCTCACCGGCGCGCCATTTTGGTTTGGCATTGTCTTACCATAAACGCCCACCGCTAAAATCGTGAGCGGATGCATGGCTTCATCCATACGCAAACCTTCGACATAAGGCCAATCAAGTCCACCGAAAGCGGATCTTTGGCCATTCATTTCTTCGGGACGCACCAAGGTTTCAAATGCTACGTATTTTGCACTGCCTTGAGCATCGTAGTTTTTCAAAACGCTGGCCAATGGAATGCCGACCCATGGGATGACCATTGACCATGCTTCTACGCAGCGAAGACGATAGATGCGCTCTTCAAGCTCTGGACTGTTGAGAATGTCATTTATATCGATTGTGCCCGGATTATTGACCAGGCCTCCGACTTCAATTGACCATGGGTCTGTTGTCAGTGCGCCCGCATTTTTTGCCGGGTCACCCTTTCCAGTGCCAAATTCGTAGAAATTATTATATGTCATAATGTCTTCGAGCGGGTTTGGCTCATCAGCTATTGAGAAAGGACTCGCCTTTTTTGAAACTTTGAGTGGTTTTAAGCCCATATCGTCTTGAGCAAAGGCAGGGCTAACAAAGGAGGCGGCCGCGGCGCCAGCTGCACCAGCCATGAATTGGCGTCGATTGAGAAACACATTTTCCGGTGTGATCTCTGATCCCTTGGGTGTTGGGTAGCGATAGACGCTCATATTTGTTCTCCAGCCTATTAAATTTCGCGCAATGTATCAGAATTACAAAGGATCGGGTATCACAACCCACACTGGTTACATCACGCTTGCTTGATCGTTTTGTTTATCCACATGTCATCAAGGTGTTTGAATGTTATTGACGACTGGCGGCTATTTGGGACTTTTCGTGGCGGCTTTTCTGGCTGCCACCATATTGCCCGCCCAGAGCGAATTGGGGCTGGCAGCACTTGATGCCAGTGGCGACTTTTGGCTTGCAGGGCTGGTGTTGGTCGCCAGTATTGGCAACACATTGGGTGCGCTGGTGAATTGGTTCATTGGGCGGGGCATTGAGAGCTTCAGAGACCGCAGGTGGTTTCCCGCAACGGATAAACAACTGACGCGGGCAAGTGCCTGGTACGAAAAATATGGACGTTGGAGCCTACTGATAAGCTGGATGCCGATTGTCGGTGACCCGATAACGCTCGTTGCTGGTATATTCCGCGAACCCCTTTGGCGCTTCTTGCTAATTGTTGGCTTTGCCAAAACGGCGCGATATGCAGTTCTCGCAGTCTTGATCGCTTAGCTCGCGTAGGCGAGATTCCAGTTTGCTTCAATAAGCGGGTTTACTGGCGAAAGAGCGCGTGCCTCATTCATCAAACTGCGCGCTTTGCGCATATCACCGCGTAGGATGTGGGAATAACCGTAATTGTTGAGAATTGCCGGTTTCCTTCCTTCAAGCTTCAATAATTCCTGGTAGGATTTTTCAGCAAGATCGAAGCGTCCAAGTTGGTCATAAGATGCTGCCAGACCTAGCCATGCAGCACCATTTTTGGGCGTTGCTTCAACAGCGGCCAGAAAGTCTCTTTGCGCCAGTCCGTAATTGCCAGCTTCAAACTGCATTTTTGCCGAAGATGTCTTGCGCGCCGCAATGCCACCTTGATTATTCGCCGACAATCCGGTGTCAGCAGTATCCACGGAAGACATGGTTTGACATCCAGCGAGCGTTAGTGTGCTCAATATAACAATTGCAAAGCTAATTTTCTTCATATTCCCTGGATCCGCCCTAGTTTAAACCTATGGTTTATCTGAGTAAATCTTATCAGTGGGACGTAAATATTGAGTGGGTTTTTGCGGTTAAAAATGTCGACTAAAATAGCGAGAATTTTATCTTTAGTCGGCTGATAGCGTCACAATGACTGGAATAATGGCGATCATCACAACCGTCGGCAAAATACACATCGTCACAGGAATGGTCATTTTTGCCGGTAGCGCATGGGCTTTTTCTTCGGCCATCATCATACGCTTATCGCGCATTTCTTCCGAGAATACCCGAAGCGTCGAGGCAAGGCTCGTTCCCAACTCTTTAGACTGCTTGAGCAATACCGCAAATGCATCCACCTCTTCCAAATCCACACGGTCACCAAACGACTTCATCGCTTCATGAATGGTGCGGCCCGCGCGAAGCTCGAGGCTGAATGTTGTTAGATTATGGGCAAGATATGGGTAAGTGCTGACAATTTCTTTCGCGACTCGGTCAATTGATGCATCCAAGCTGAGACCAGCATCGGCGCAAACAATCATCAAATCCATGAAATCTGGAAAACCCTTGCGATACTCGGCACGTCGCTCACGAATTCTCTTCATGAGAATAAGTGAAGGAAGAAAATAACCAAAGCCACCTAGGAAGCCCAAGATGAAAAGGCCGCGCTGGGTTAGAATGCTAATGTCAAATGCAAACAGGAGTATCAGCGCACCGAAGATGGCAACTCCAAGAAAGGTAAAGCGGCGAAGAGCAAAGCGGGCGACAGATGCTGGATCAAAATCACCTGATCGCACTAACATACGGCGAATACGGGCGACTTTTTCGGTGTCACCGCCTGACGCAAGTGCAAGTGCTTGTTCAGCTGCCTTGTTGCTTTGGTCGTCACGAGCCGTTTCTTCATCGCTCTCTTCAGTATTTTCTGACTTCCGCACCTTTTGATCTTCAACCAACAGGCGTCTCGACACGCTGTTCTTTCGTTTTTTATCGACAGCTAAGACCTGAAAGACGGAAAATGCGCCCATCAAGAGAAGAAGCAAACCAGAGGCCGCAGCGATCATCATAGGTACTGACATGTCACGACCTTTCTAAAGCTTAAATGAAGCCATTTTGAACAAAATGGCATTGCCGATCATCAGCCAAGTTACCGACCCGCCGACCAACTGCCAGGTTTTCGCCTGATGGATGACATCGCCATAGTAAGATGGCATGAAAATAGTGATGGCTAAGGCCAATAGAACTGGAACTGCGGTCAGAATGTAAGCTGACATGCGTCCTTCAACTGAAATCGCTTTGATTTTTCGACGTAATTTGGCGCGATCTCGAATAACTTTCGATAGACCTTCAAGAATTTCGCGAAGACTTCCGCCCGTCGTAGACTGAATTGAAACCGCGGTCACAAACAGTGGCAAGTCCTCATGCCCAACGCGGTCATAGAGATTTTGCATCGCTTGAACCGTGTTAGCACCATATGTGATTTCATCAGACAATATACCGAATTCGGTACCAATAGGGTCTGGCATTTCCCGCGCCACCATTGAGAAGGCAATTGGGACCGGGTGACCAGCGCGAAGCCCGCGCGTGATGAGTTCCAAAGCTTCTGGTAGCTGAGCGCCAAACTGCTTGTGGCGTTTTTTGCGCTTCGACCGCAAAATCATAAAAGGCATGGCCAACATCAAAACCGCGCCTATGCCAATACCAATTTGAAAGTTGCCGCTATAGGCTCCGATTGCGGTGCCAACGCCAGCCGCCACTAGCGTTGTTATGAAGGTAAACTTGGCCAGCGGCATCTTCATCGCCGTTTGACCATGTAATTGGAGCAGTTTTTTACCCAACGTTGAGCGTGAGTCTTTCTGATCAAGCCGACGCTCTTTGCGGATTTGAATATATGCTTCTTTTTGAGTGACCGCCTGGTCGGATTGAAGTCGCA
>JBCDFK010000290.1:0-4064 GCA_039178065.1 Pseudomonadota bacterium
CATCACCTAATAGCCCTCGACTGGCGCTGAATGTTCACCTTCAAGCGCTGCCAATACGTCACTTAATACGCGTGAGGCGCCAAATCGAAATGTGCTTTTACCGACCCATAAGGGACCCATAAATTTATCGGCCAATGCCAGAAATTCGCCGCAACCTTCAACTGATTTGATGCCGCCAGACGTTTTAAATCCGCGTGTTGTATCGCCAAAGTCTTTAATTGCCATGAGTATCAACTTCGCCGACTGCAGTGTCGCATTCTGCGCCACTTTTCCAGTTGATGTCTTGATGAAATTGGCGCCTTCTTCGAGTGATAATTTGGAAGCTTGCGTTATCAATGCGTCGTCATCCAGTTCGCCGGATTCGATGATGACTTTAAGCGCGGCCCGATTGTCGGTGACTGCTCGGATGGTGGAAATCATTTGTTCAACAGTGTCAATTTCGCCAGCCATGAGGGCCTTATATGGCATCACTAAATCAACCTCGGTGGCGCCATCGGCGACCACAGCCTTGGCCTCGTGCATTACCTGTTTGATATCACCATCACCGGTTGGGAAATTAACAACCGTCGCAACATCAATATCTGTACCCTCCAGCAGGCCAACTGATTGAGCAACAAAGCGCGGCCAAACACACACGGCGGCCGTATTGCCAAAAGGCGTTTGCGCGCGCGCACACAAATCATCGATGTCGGCCGATGAACAATCATCGTCCAAATTGGTTAGATCAATCAGGCCAAGGGATCTTTCTGCAATTGTCTTGCGGTCCATGTTCACTCCATTTCCGCAATTGCGCGCATCAATATGGATTGAAGCCTCTTTCCGCCAATTGGCGCCATCTCTTTAGTTTCATCGTGGCTCAGTTCGGCACCAGTCATTCCCGCACCAAAATTAGTAATTACGGAACAGGCGCCGCACTTCATGCCCAGAAACCGACCTAGTATGACTTCCGGGACAGTCGACATTCCCACGGCGTCTGCACCAAATGTTTTTGCCATGCGGATCTCCGCAGGCGTTTCAAAGCTGGGACCAGAAAACCACATATAAACGCCAGAACCCATTTTGACGCCAACCGCTTTGGCAGCCTTTTCAAGTGCCTTGCAGATGTCTGGATCATAGGCCGATGTCATGCCCACAAAACGACCGTCCGTCTCTTCGCCAATCAGCGGATTGGTACCGGAGAAATTTATGTGGTCGGTAATCATCATCACAGAACCCGGTGGCAATTCATCTTGTAGTGAGCCAGCAGAATTGGTCAGAATGAGCCGCTCGATGCCAAGACCCTTGAGGATTTCGAGCGCCGGCCGCATCACGGCCGCATCGCCCTTCTCGTAGTAATGCGAGCGGCCCGACAACACGATCACAGCTTTTCCGTTAAGAGTGCCGGCAACCAACTCGCCCGCATGTCCGGTAACACCGCTCTGCGGAAATCCATCAAGCTCTTCGTATGGAAACCGGATGGCATCTTCGACCGCATCAACCAAGCCGCCCAATCCGGAACCAAGCACCAATGCTGTACGAGGCGCTAGCCCCTCAAGGCGTTCGATTATGTAATCAATTGTTGTTTTCAATTTTTTGCCTGCTTCAGCTTTTGTTTTTATTGGTAAGAACTTCCGCCTCAAAACCCAAAGGCAGAAGAGCGCCGACAGTGGTTGTTTCAGCGATGCCGTTCATTGTGCACAAATGCAGCTTTGCATCCGCTGGTGCAAATTCCGCAAGCCGTTGACGACAACCGCCACATGGTGTGCATAGATCTTTCTTTTCTGCGATCACACAAATATCAGTTATTATGCCACCGCCAGCCATCACATAATGTGACAATGCCGTTGTTTCCGCGCACCAACCTTCGGGGTAGGATATGACTTCGATATTTCCCCCTGCATAAATGTCACCTTCTTGCGTTAGCAACGCTGCTCCAACCGGGAAATTTGAATAGGTTGCGCGTGCCTTATCCATCGCGTCCTTTGCCGCACGGAATAAAGCGTCAAGATCGGCCATCTAACGCTCCTTTACATAGGGCTGGCCGCCGGCTTTTGGTGGAATTGCCTTACCGATAAATCCGGCCAGCAAGATTACGGTGAGTATGTAAGGCAATGCCTGCATAAACTGCGCAGGCACTTCAAACAGCCCAGGGATCTTGATGCCTGAAAATCGAATAGCCAGCGCATCCAAAAACCCAAACAGCAAGCAGGCAAGCATGGCATTCACCGGTTTCCATTTTGCAAAAATTAACGCGGCCAAGGCAATAAAGCCCTTGCCGGCGGTCATGTCTTTCACAAAGCCTGCATTCTGGGCTACCGACAAATAGGCACCAGCAAAACCACATAGAATACCGCAACAGATCACAGCACGATAACGCAGCCAAACAACTGAGATACCGGCTGTATCAACGGCAGCGGGGTTTTCGCCAACCGCACGCAATCTCAGGCCAAACCTTGTTCGGAACAAGACCCACCAAGTCAGCGGTACCGCAATAAATGCCAGATAGACGAGTATGGAATGTCCAGATATGAGCTCAGAATATATTTGCCCAATAATTGGCACGTCCTTCACGCTTTCCGCAAAGGGCAGCTGGATCGCTTGAAAGCGATCATCACCCGTTAATGCTGGTGTGCGACCACCTTGCCTGAACCAAGCTTGGCCCAAAATAATTGTTGTGCCCGCAGCGATAAAATTGATGGCAACGCCAGATACAATCTGGTTGCCGCGGTGGGTAATTGATGCAAAGCCATGAACAAGCGCGAGCACAACCGACATCCCGATGGCTGCAAAAAGACCGAGCCATGCGGAGCCCGCGAGCGCCGCCACCGATGCGCCAGCAAAGGCCGCGGCGAGCATTTTGCCCTCAAGCCCGATATCAAACACACCTGAGCGTTCCGAAAACAATCCAGCAAGGCAGGCAAATAGAAGTGGCACTGAAAGACGAACTGTCGAATCTAAGATCAAAATGATTGTGTTGAAAATATCCATCTATCCGGCCTCCGCCGCGACGACATCTTCGTCAATTGTGCGCATGAATATCTTCGAAATATAAGGCCTGAACATGTGCTCCAATGCGCCGGCAAACAAAATAACAAGACCCTGAATGATAACAATCATGTCTCGGGTAATGGCGGGCATATCAAAAGCGATTTCAGCGCCCCCTTGATACAGCATACCGAACAAAATTGCGGCGGGAATAATGCCTGCTGGATGCGAGCGCCCCATTAGTGCAACCGCGATCCCAACGAAACCAGCGCCGGTAACAAAGTCTAGCTGCAAGCGTTCTTGCGCACCCATCACCGGGTTAAGTGCCATCATGCCGGCCAAAGCGCCAGAAATCATCATGGTAATAACAATGATCTTGGTTTGATTGATTCCTGCATACTTGGCGGCACTTGAACTGTGACCCATTGTGCGAATTTCGTAGCCAAGACGCGTTCGCCAGATCAAAATCCAAACCAAAAATGCAGTGACTAGTGCTATGAGGAAAGTGATATTCAATGGCGCCCGCCGAACGGTCAAACCAAAGGATTCCAGCAACCAATCAAGCCTTGGCAGTGCTGCGCCTTCAGCAAATGCACGGGTTTCAGGCGCCATCGCGCCAGTCGGCTTAAGCAGCCCAACAAGCAGCCAAACCATTAAGCTCGCCGCAATGAAGTTGAACATGATCGTGGTGATCACAATGTGGCTTCCGCGCCTTGCTTGTAGCCAAGCGGGAATTAGCGCCCATAACGCACCAGTTAGCGCACACATTATCGTGGCAATTGGTAAGTTGATCCACCATGGGAAAATGCTGTCAAACGATAGGCAGGCAATCGCAACGCCCAAGCCACCGATATATGCCTGGCCTTCGCCGCCAATGTTAAACAAGCCGCAATGAAATGCGACAGCCACGCAAAGGCCGGTGAAGATAAAATTGGTTGCATAATACAGTGTGTAGCCAATGCCATCACCGGATCCAAAAGCGCCGTCGACCATCAATGCAGCTGCACGAAGTGGATTCTCGCCAACCGCTAAGACAACAAGTCCCGCAACAAAAAAAGCCACCGACAAATTGACCAAAGGGATGAGTCCATAATCTACCC
>JBCDFK010000291.1:0-4063 GCA_039178065.1 Pseudomonadota bacterium
CAAATCCTCTCATTTAGTGGGGATTTGTAAAAGTACTTCAAACGCAAATGGATGTTCCGAACAGATTTTAAGACCCAACTAAGTTCAAAAGATATATCTGACATCCAATCGCAATTGCGAATGTTACGACGGTCCAATCATCATCTCTGGCCGAACTATTTCATCAAACTGTTGTTCAGTGACATAGCCAAGGCGTACCGCTTCCTCCTTAAGCGTTGATCCATTTTTATGGGCGTTCTTGGCAATCTCAGTCGCCTTGTCATATCCGACTTCCGGTGCCAGTGCCGTAACAAGCATCAAAGAACGGTTCATCAGTTCGGCAATGTTCTCCTCATTGGCTTGAATGCCAGATACACATCGGTCCGCAAAACTAATAGATGCTTCTGCAAGCAGACGAACCGATTGTAGGAATGTATAGGCCATCACCGGCTTATACACATTGAGTTCAAAGTGGCCCTGAGTGCCGGCAAAGCTGATTGTTGCGTTGTTCCCGTGAACTTGCGCGCAGACCATAGTAAGGGCTTCACACTGCGTTGGATTGACTTTACCGGGCATGATCGAGCTACCTGGTTCGTTTTCGGGTAACGATAATTCGCCCAAACCTGACCGAGGGCCCGAGCCAAGGAAGCGTATATCATTGGCAATCTTGAACAAGGATGCTGCGACTGTATTTAAGGCGCCATGAGCGAAAACATAAGCATCATGCGCTGCAAGCGCTTCAAACTTGTTGGAAGCTGTCTGAAACGGCAAGCCTGTTATGCTCGCAACTTCAGCGGCAAATGCATCATCAAATCCCTTTTTGGTGTTAAGCCCCGTGCCGACAGCGGTTCCACCCTGGGCGAGTTGAAATAATCCCTCTTGTGCTATGCGAACACGGTCGATGCCCGCTTCCAGCTGTGCGACATAGCCACCAAACTCCTGTCCCAAAGTCAGCGGCGTTGCATCCTGAGTGTGAGTTCGACCGATCTTGATGATTTTTGACCACGCTTTTGCCCGCTCTGCCAGAGCGGCAGCTAAGTGTTCGAGCGCAGGTATAAGAGTCACGGAAACCTCTCCAGCGGCTGCGATATGCATGGCTGTGGGAAATGTGTCGTTTGACGATTGGCTCATGTTGCAGTGATCGTTTGGATGTACCGGATCTTTTGATCCAATCTCGCCACCCAATATCTCAATAGCCCTATTTGCCACTACTTCATTGGCGTTCATGTTTGACTGCGTACCGGATCCTGTTTGCAAAACAGAAAGGGGGAAATGGTCATCAAATTTGCCTTCAGCAACCTCTCCAGCCGCTTGATCAATGGCATCGGCAATACGAGCATCGAGCTTTCCCTGTTGCTTATTTGTGCGCGCCGCGGCTTGTTTTATCACCCCTAATGCATGCACCAGGGGCGGCGGCATTGTTTCAGCTCCGATAGGGAAGTTTAGAAGCGAGCGCGCCGATTGTGCGCCATAGTACATGTCGGACGGAACTTGCAGCGTTCCAAATGAATCCGTTTCGTTGCGATAGTTTGGCGACATTGGCTATTGCCTCCTCGTTCTGGTGTCCAGCATTATAGTTAGTTCGCGATCTTTGTCAGGAAGCTTACTTACCACCCGTCAAAATTCTGAGTTCAGGTTTGCTCCCCATGAATATCAGATCGCAACAATTGAGATCAGTGATCATGAAATGTAGCGGCTCGCGATATCTAGTGCGCAATCGAGTGCACATTGGAACCCCTGCATTTATGTACTCGTTATGCAACGCTCGGATATCTTCGACCTTTAGCAACACGCTAAGATCACCGCCATCAAACCTTGATTTAATCTGTTGATAGAGGATGGTCATGTTTTCTCTGCGCATCAGCATTCCGTCGCGGACCTTTTCGACACCAAATCCGAGCAGCAATTGATAGTAATCAGCGGTCGCCTTAAGTTGATTGGTAAACAGAACGGCCTGTGGTTGTTGGTAAATCGTCATGAACTTCACTTCCAGCTCTCGTTCATTGGCAGCAAAAAAACCGCACGGCATTTGCACGTTGCCAAAAATAAACTCGGTAGCGCGATTCTTTGAAATTTTTTGGGATGAGACATCGAGGCTCCCACGACTTCGTCTGGGTTTCTGGTGGATGATCACTTCCGCTCAATTGGGTCGCGGTTTGCTGGGTAAATGCCTGGCTCGATGCTTTCTGGCACTCTAAATGGCTTAACTTGACAACCAAGGTCAAGTTTATTTCATTCAGAATGTGAAGAGTCGCTTGAAGATTAGAAAATAATGCAGACCGGCAGGGTTTGGTGAACCAATTGGCTGAGACGAGACTCTAATGACCCCTGATCGGCCAAGATTGAGCTGGGTTGTTACAAGGAGAATACTTTGCGCATTCTATTAGCAATCATAACATGCATCGCGACCATTAATCCTGCTTGGGCCGAGTATCAGCTCGAATTCGAGGGCACAGGTTTTCGAGAGTATTATTGTGGTGTGAAGTTGAAATTGACGAATAAAAGCGATCAGAACTTGACTGAGATAAACGGCTTTGTGCTCTCCTTCATTGGCGACGAGCAAGTCGGAAGAAGTAGGGGCTCGTCTTTTTTCAACATTGCAGCTAGTGAAAGCCAGATCAAGACTTTTGAAGCACCGCACGCGCCTTGCGACCAAGCGACGAAGTTCAAATTTATTGTTGGCGCATGTAGACTCGGCTCTTCCTTCGCCGCCCAGCAAGAATGCGCGGATTTAATACGTGGAATGGAACCGATTGAGCACAGTGCTGGCGTACCATAAACCAACCAACAGCTTCACCGGCCTTCAGTTTTTTCAGGTGAATGTCGGCTTTGAACCCGCAAGCTAAACTATCAAACATCACCTTTTTAAACTTGACTAATTTAGTCAAGAATGTTGTACGCTGAGAAACTCAGAGATTTGTAACGGGTGCAAACAAAGCGATGAAGACTGAAGAAACCTTCAACCGGGTCGAAGTGGTGACGGTTTCGAACGAGGAACCTTCAATGGCAGTAGAAAATCTCGAAATTGATGATTTCGAGTTAGGATTGCTCACTGTCGCAAGGTATTTCCTAGACGGTCTCAAGACAAATTCGGCGGAAAACTGGCAGAATGCCTATATAATTGCTAGCGGCCGATGGGGAGAGCATATCGGATTGACTGCTGCTTATTATTTGTGGCCGCTTTTACGATCAGTCTTGAACTGCAATAGGGGCGCATTCCTGTTTCATGATCCGCGGAGCGTGGAAATGAGGAGTTTCGCTACCAAAGATGAAAGTCTGCTAGTTCGGGCTATTCACCACATGCGCAGAGATCAAACTCCGCATGCAAGAAAAGCCGTACTAGAACTCTGCAATGGCGTGATCGACCCTGAAACAGTCAAAGCTGGTTTGGTGCTTTCGGCTCGGTTTGCGGTTGATCCCCAAAACTTGCGAACACCCAATCAAAAACCGCATTTGAAGCTTGTCGTGCAAACATAGTGCAGAAACAGCAGAGAGAGCTGTATCGATAAGCCAACGATCGCTTTCAAAAAATCTTTGTGCCGTTGGCGCAACTGACCCAACAAAATTTCAAAAATGTGTCCGACTGATGAGAAGTCGGAAAAATGTTCCAGTTAGAATTCTCTGGTTGCTGTGTTGCATGCGTGAATACGTACGTCGCTGCAAAGAATATTGACTTTTCTGATTTTCAAGTTGACTATTTTAGTCAAGTTTAATTGTGAGGTGCTCCGTGGTTAACCGACTTGCGACGAATTTTACTGGCCTTGAGTTCATCAATCCCTTCGTATTGGCATCCGCTCCACCAACCGAAAGCAAACGCAAGATTTTGAGGGCTTTTGAAGCTGGCTGGGGCGGCGTTGTCACCAAGACGATTGGCCTGCATCCAGTTGAGAATGTGGCCGGTCCTAAGACAATCTTTCAGCGTACCAGCGCGGAAAAGCCCTACGTTTCGCGCTCAAAACGACCAGACACGGTTTCTCATTCATCTTGGAATTGGGAACTCATCTCCGATCAACCGCTTGAATTGTGGTTACCTGACCTCGAAGAAATCAAGAAAACATATCCAGATCGCATGCTCATCGCATCC
>JBCDFK010000292.1:0-4061 GCA_039178065.1 Pseudomonadota bacterium
AGAAGAACCTTTTCAGTTTGCTCCGCTTTTTGGGCATCGCTTTTTCAGCCGTTTCAATTCCGCTCATTATGTAGGTTCCCCATGTAGGCCAATACGTAAAGGCAAGAAGAATTGAAAGCAATCCTTGACGCGAGCAGCAGTCGCTGTAGCTATAGGGCACACAGATGAGGATGCTATGGCTGGATTTTTCAAAAGACTTTTTGGTGGCAACGATGAAGGTGAGGGTGCAAACCCAGCAAACGCTGAACCCAATGAGACCTATAAGGGTGTGGAAATCCGCGCCAATCCCGTCAAAGAATCGGGCGGTCAATGGCGAATTGCGGGTACCGTAACCAAAGAAGTCGATGGACAGCGGATCACACGTCAGTTCGTTCGCGCCGATTTGGTCCAAGACAAAACAGAAGCAATTGTCACCTGCGTAAATAAAGCCAAATTGATTATCGATCAAAATGGCGAAGGTATTTGGCGCGGTGATCTGGATAGGCCAGTTTGACGTATTGCCTGTTTAACAAAACAGCAATATGGATTGCTGCATACTCACGAGACTTAATCCAGATAACAGATTGAAAACCATTCATGAATAATTCTACTCGCGTCGGCACATTTGCTATCATTCTTGCTAGCGCATTGAGCTATTCCGGTGCTTCGCTAGCTCAGGACGGTCGATTTTCTAATATTGGCATTGCCGCAGGAGCTTTCGTGACGATCAGCCCGGTATATGAGGGATCTGACGACTAAAAAGTTTTTGGCGTTCCAATTATCTATCCGACATTTGGAAAGGGCAATGGCGAAGCGTCGCGCCTTTATTTCCAAGGTGTTGACGATATTCGATACGCAGTGTTTCGCAATTCTGGTTTCGATGCCGGCCCGTTGATTGGCTATCGCTTCGGCCGCGATGTCGATGATGCAGCTGAGCTGGGCGGTCTAAACAACCCAGATGCAGGTTTGGTCGTTGGCGGATTTGCGCGATATGGAATGGGTGGTGCTTTTGCTGATATTGCAGCATCCAAACAAGTATCAGGCCTGTCCGACAGTGGTTTTTTGATAAAATTTGGCGCTGGGTATGATTACGATATTACGGATCGCTTGAGCAGTCGTATATATGCTTCGGGAACCTATGCTTCTGAAGATTATATGGATCAGTACTTCACGATCACCCCAACGCAAGCATTGAGTTCAGTCGCCGGGTATTCGGCCTTTGACGCCGGAGCAGGCATAAAAAATGTAGAGCTTAAGGCTTCATTGGAGTTTCAAGCGACGGACCAGCTTAGCTTGCGGGCAAATGCTGGATATTCACGAATTTTGGGTGATGCGGCCGATAGCCCAATTACAATAAGCGATGATCAGTATAGCGGCGGCCTGGGCTTCATTTACAAGTTCTAGGCACTGCGTGCCAATTCTACATCAATGCCAACATTAGGCCGATCAATGATCTCTCGAAGCGCGAAGCTTGAGTTGATTTTGACGACATGCGGTAGCGCCGTTAGCCAATCGCGGTGAATGCGTTCATAATCGGCCAAGTCCTTGGCTGCGACCCGCATCGTATAATCGTACTCCCCACTCATGAGATAGCAGACCAAAATATTGGGGCAGCGCTTGACCGCCGATTCAAATTCGCGAAGCGTGTCCTGAAATTGACCAGATAGCGATATGTTCACAATCGCAATCAACTCATGGCCAAGCTTTTTGTTGGAAACGCGCGCGTGATATCCACGGATGATGCCGGATTTTTCCAACGTATCCAGCCTTCGTGAACAAGCCGATGCTGACAATCCGACCTGATCAGCAAGGTTCGCATTGGCGATTCGTCCATCACTTTGAAGTGTGCGAATAATCGCGTAATCAATCGCATCTAATTGCATTTGTGCAAATGTTCCTCGTTTTTATTGATTTTTGCGCAATAATACACTTATATCCCGCCTTCGCAAGGCATCTTTGCAAGGACATTGCGTGCGTATTTTGAGATGATTGCGGCAGCAAATCTTATCGGGAGAAAAATTATGCGCGTCGGTTGCCCAAAGGAAATCAAAAATCACGAATACCGCGTTGGCCTAACACCAGGTTCAGTGCGTGAATATATTGCACATGGTCACGATGTGATCGTTGAGACGAATGCGGGTGCCGGTATTGGTGCTGGCGACGATGCGTACAAAGCGGTTGGTGCGAAGGTCGTTGAGACCGCTAAAGAAGTGTTTGATCAATCAGACATGATTGTGAAGGTTAAAGAACCGCAGCCAGCCGAATGGGCAATGCTGCGTGATGACCAAATTCTCTACACATATTTGCATTTGGCACCAGACGCTGCGCAGACCAAAGGATTGGTGGAAAGCGGTTGCACAGCTGTGGCATATGAAACCGTAACGGACGATCGCGGTGGACTTCCATTGCTTGCTCCAATGTCGGAAGTTGCCGGTCGTTTGGCGATCCAAGCATCTGCCACAGCATTGCAAAAAGCCAATGGTGGTAATGGCGTCCTCCTGGGCGGTGTGCCAGGGGTTCTACCAGGCAAAGTTGTTATCATCGGCGGCGGCGTTGTAGGTATCAATGCGGCGAAAATGGCTGCGGGCCTTGGTGCGGATGTCACCATTTTGGACCGCTCATTGCCACGCTTGCGTGAGCTTGATGATATTTTCAACGGCCGTGTAAAAACTCGTTATTCATCCATTGAAGCGCTTGAAAGCGAAGTGTTCGCTGCAGATGCCGTCATCGGTGCGGTTCTAATCCCGGGTGCCGCTGCACCAAAATTGGTGTCGCGCGAAATGCTTTCAGGCATGAAAAAGGGTTCTGTTCTTTGCGACGTTGCGATTGACCAGGGCGGTTGCTTTGAAACATCGAAAGCGACAACACACTCAGAGCCAACCTATGTGGTTGATGATGTCATTCATTACTGCGTTGCCAATATGCCAGGCGCTGTTCCTGTCACTTCCGCTAATGCGCTTAACAACGCAACGCTTCACTATGGTGTAATGCTTGCTGATAAAGGCTTGAATGCAATTATGGAAAACCACCATTTGCGCAACGGCTTGAACGTGCACAAAGGCAAAATCACCAATGCTGCGGTAGCCGAAGCGCTTGGCTACGAGATGACGGCGCCAGAAGCTGTTTTGAAAGTGGCTTAACACGATCAACCATAATCCCGAAAACGCCGGCTGCTATGCCGGCGTTTTTGTTTGAGAATTCAGCGAAGTATTTGAAGGCGACTAGGCCGAAAAAAGTCCATTCTTTTGGGCGAGCGCCGCCTTTTCGTTATCGCTCAGCGGCTTAACGCTGCCTTTAGCCTGTCTAGTCGGCTTAAAACCCATTTTTTGATAAAGCGGCAAGGCTGCGGGATGATCTAGAGTGCAGGTGTTTACGGTTATGCGCTCTGGATCATTGGTCCAGCAGGCATCAATGGCGGTGGACAAAAACCACTTGCCCAATCCTCTACCATGCACGTGGGGCATTATGCCAAAATATGCCAAGTCTGTAGCGGTGTGATTGGCGCGATTGATTTCGTAGAATCCAGCCGGTGTGCCATCGACATAGAGTACTGTGATTTCAACATCTGGACTGTGAATCGCTTTTGCCAGTGCGACATCTGAGAGGCGAAGGCGCATCTCCCAGTTCCAATGAATTCCAACCTGGAAATAAAGATAGCGATAGAAATGAAGGGGGATATTTTCAGTTGTTAGAAGCGCCGCATTCACATTTACGGGGCGTTGGATGTGGCTTACCAGATGCTCGGACATTTCCAGATAAGTCACTGTAGTATCAAGGGCTTGTGGAAATCCTTTGCCAGATTGATTCCGCTTTGGATTTAGCCAGCTCATTTCACTTCGCCTTGCTAATCATGGTGTCGTCCCGACTTCCCCATTCTGACCATGAGCCATCATATAATCGGGAATCATCGCGACCAAGCGAGCTTAGTGCAAGATTTATCACGGCAGCGGTTACCCCCGATCCGCAGGTGGTAACGATAGGCTTGGTCAAATCCAAGCCGCTGTCTGCAATAATCTGCTTCAGCGTGTCCAGATCTTTCAAACTGCCATCTTGCGTCAATTCCATGAAGGGTAAATTGATTG
>JBCDFK010000293.1:0-4060 GCA_039178065.1 Pseudomonadota bacterium
AAAGCCCGCTTGGGCAAAGGCAATAATCATCGCCTCGGCTTTTTTCATTGCCTCATCCGCTGGGAGGCTTTTCCATGGATTCGGCCCTAGATGATCGCCACCCAGAATGATCTTGCTTCGATCAAATCCGACTTTACCGGCAATTTCCTCAACAAAGACCCGAAAATCAGTTGGGGTCATCCCTGTATAGCCGCCATCTTGATTGACTTGATTGCAGGTTGCTTCAATCAGCGCTACTTTACCTCTTTCTTTCGCCAGTTCTAAGGCAGCCTCGATGACAATTGGATGCGCGGAACAAACTGATGTAATGCCCAGATGGTCTCCGCGTTGATAGGCGGCGGGTATTTCAAGCAGCGGATGTGCCATTAAGATGCCTTTGCATTTGCGCGTATGAAGTTATGAATTTGTGAGAGGTCTGATGTTCCTTCCATTGGTCCACGTTCGGTAACGGCCAATGCACCAGCGGCAGCAGCCATTTTTAGGGCATCTGAGGGCGCTTCTCCCCTCAGCCAAAACGTAGTGAAAGCACCGCCGAAGCAGTCGCCAGCCCCGGTTGGATCGATTTCATCGACAGTGAATGGAGGAACCGAAATGGGGCCATCCGCATCATGATATGTAGCGCCTTCTGCTCCATGTTTATGGACAATCGCCCGGACACCCATTCCTAATAGCTCATCCACTGCAGTTGACGCTTCATCGGCTTGTGTAAGCATTGTCAATTCATCTCCGCTTGGGAGAAACAGATCCGTCATGCCGAGAATAGCTTGCATGGACTCTGCCGTTCCAGCCGTAGACAAAATTTCTTTCCTGATATTCGGGTCAAACGAGACAGTGCCGCCTCGCGCCTTGATATCGGTTGCAGTTTTTATATTCAAATCCATGAATTCCTGGCTTGAAAGTGATGAACCCATGACATGAAGATGTTCGGCCTCATCAATTTGTTTTTTCGCGCCCGGCGTCAAATGCAAATGACCACATGCACTGTGTTTGATGTTAAATACAAAGTCTCGCGAGCCGTTTTTTCGATATCTGACAAATGCGGTGCCCGTCGGCCTATCTTTGTCGACATCGATGCCAGAGATGTTAACACCATCCTCCTCAAGGCGTTTTTGGTTCAACCTCCCGAAATCATCATCACCTACACACGAAATGATTCCAACCGAGTGTCTGAGCTTTCCAACCTGGTCGGCAAATATCGCCGGCGCACCAGATGGATATGGTCCCGTTAAGGGCAGGGGATCATTGAACCCTTCGCCGATGGTATCAGCCATAATCTCAACTAAAATCTCACCAATGATAACGATACGTCGTTCGGAGGACATAAAAAACTCCCAAATTTGAAAATGGTCTAGACATTTATTTTACACGTGTCAAAGTAATGCCATAGTGACCTGACGTGATGTGGATGCAAAAGCCTGATAAATTCTCCCGGAAGAGAGACGCAGTGGCGGCAGTTAAGCCCAAAATCAACACCATGAATGAGTTGTCGAAGGCGATAGGCATATCGCGCCCGACGCTCTCACGCTATTTTCAGGATCCGGCATCTGTCAGGCCATCAACATCTGAGACCATCAAGAAACGTCTGGCGGAGGTGGACTATGTCTACAACTTTCTTGCTACTCGCCAGAACCGCAAAAAGACCGGTCTGATCGGCGTAATCATTCCCCACTTTAACGATCTTTTTTTCACGAGCCTGCTCGAAGCAATCGAAACAGCAGCCCGCGGGTCCGGCTTTACAATCATAACGCAGAGCTCTGATGGTAATCCTGAACTGGAGGCTTTGGCGGTCGAGAAACTCAGATCAATGAGTGCCGATGGCGCCATCATTGCACCGCTCGGTTTGGACGGCGCAGGAGAGGCGTTCATATCGGCAAGTAAAGAGTTTCCAATCGTATTTGCCGATTCAAAGCCTTTTTCGCCCGTTCCGCAATCTGATTTTGTAGGGACTGACAACACGCAAAGCGTGGGTGCTATGGTGGAATACCTGTGCCGAACGGGTGATGCCCCATTGTTTTTGAATATGCCTCGTTTGAACTCCAATGCTACCGAGCGAGAGGCGGGTTACATAGCTACGATGAAGAAGTTGGGTCTTGAACCCAAATTTGTAGAGGTGGAAAACGCTTCTGATTCCTGGCAGTTTGAAGCTTACGGACATGGCGTCATGGATAATCACTTCAGCCATCAAAGGCATACCTCAGCAACGATATTATGTGCAAACGATCGCATTGCAATCGGAGCGATTAGGGCGGCAAACAAGCATGGTCTATTGCTTCAAAATGGCGGGGCAGATCAGAAGTTGCGTATTGCTGGTCACGATGATCACCCCCTCAGTCAATATATGTATCCAGCAATTACAACGGTTGCGCAGGATGTTACGTCGATTGGCCGTGATGCGGTGCGCTTGCTCACTGAGCGTGTCCGAGAGGGCAAAGATGAGCAGTCCATTCATCTTCTAAAGCAAGCAGCGCTCCGAATTCGCGAGTCTTCATAAATTCAGAAAATTGTAAAACTGTAAGACAAGTCAGATTGCTAATGAGAAGCGCATTTAAAACAATGCTCGACACTTCGCATTTCTGCTTTAAAATTAACACGTGTAAAGACAGTTTCGAGGTCATTGTCTACGGCACTCAAAAACATGGCGACGACGGCTATACATGCCGCCAGCGTTCAACAATGCCCTGATTGAGCTGTCGTTGAAACCTTTTGAGATTTTGTCGGTGCGGTTTCACTGATTGGAGTTCTAAAGCGAGCGCTTTATAATTTTGATTCTGAACTAATTTGAAACGCCGCTTTCTAGAGTCGTTTTTGCAGAATAAAAAAAAAAAATTCACCCACTGAGGTAGTAATGATGCCGATGGGCAATTCTTGCGGCATCAAAACAACTCTTGCGGCAATATCACTCAGAACCAGCAATACGGCGCCAATAATTGAGGCCAGTACCAACAACCTGCCATGCAATGGTCCTACCAAGCCCCTCGCCAGATGAGGTACCATCAGCCCGACAAAGCCGATAACACCGGTGATGGAGACGAATGCGGCCGTCGCAAATGCACAGACAAGAAACGTGGTGCGCCGAAGCAAATTGACGTCGACGCCTAGCGTTTTTGCGGTATCTTCACCAGCCAGCAGCGCATCGAAGCGGCGGTGTTGGCTGACGGCAAATATGAATACCGTCAAAAATCCAACCACAGCTATGGGCAGCAGTTCCCATCGCGCAAGGCCTAAACCACCCAGTGTCCAAAACAGAACAGAATGAGCTGCGCGTTGATCGCCTGCGAACACCATATAGTTGGTGACCGCCATAAAGAGAAAAGACACCGCAAGACCGGCCAGAACCAAACGCGCCGGACCTTCACTTTTCAAACGCGCGACCAATGCGAGGACTATAACCGAAGCTAATATGCCGCCAATGAAGGCAGCAATCGGCAAAGTCCATATTCCAAGAATATCCCCGGTGACAGTGATGACGAGCACCGCGCCTGCCGCGGCACCCGATGAAAGGCCGAACAAGAACGGATCAGCGAGATCATTTCTTGTTACGGTTTGTAGAAGGCAGCCAACGACCCCCAAACCGGCTCCAACAAAGAGCGCGAGCAAGGCGCGGGGAAGACGCAAATCAATGATAATTTTGGAGATTGGTTGCGGCCCATTTTTGCTCTTCAATCCGAAAAACTGTTCGCCAATCGCACTAAAAACAACATCTAGCGGTATGGGCGTAGACCCCACACTTATCGCCAGAACCGTTAGTAGTACGAGCAATGCGAGGCTTGAAACAATCCAGAAAATGGGCCGCATTTGGGATTAAAACGCCTCAGGGTTCATTGCTTTTGCAATTTTTCCAATCGCAGTGATATTAGCTGGTCCCGGTGTCAATTCTTCGTATCGAAGCGCCACAAATGCTTCGTTCTTCACAGCGTCAGTCTCCTTCATCACAGGATGTGATTTTAGGAAATCGAGAAGGCCCAGCGCGCCATCACCACCTTGATAGTCAAGCAATATCAAGAATTCTGGATTAGAAGCTGCAACCGCTTCCCATGAGGTGCGGCCCCAACTCGTATCC
>JBCDFK010000294.1:0-4056 GCA_039178065.1 Pseudomonadota bacterium
AGCCCGAAAATGAATCGATGCATTTAATCAGCCCATGAAACGGATAATCAATATCCTTGATGTATGAAGGTGGCTTAGCTGGAGTTCGCTTTTTGCAAACCGCATTTCTATTGGGCTTTGTGCTGCTATTTATGTGGCTAGTTATGTCTGCACCTATTGGCGTGCGTACAATCACCCGTACTATTCGCATTAATGGCTCGCTCGACAAGATAAAGAGCGCCTTGCATCCATTTGGTGAAAACTTCACATGGAACCAAGCGGTGAGCGCTGTTGAGAAAATCGATGCCGGTTCGGGCACGATGGTAACCACGCATGCCGACCGTTCTGGCGGCTTTATCGAGCGGGACTTTTCTATCGCTGATGACGGCCATTCATGGCGGACATGGTTCACCAGCGACACATCCCTTGCCCAAGATTTTTGGAAACATCACGAGATGGGGACCACGCTTAGCTCAGTTGAGGAGGGCGTGACCGATGTTACAATCTCTGAGACCGACAGCTACCGCGGCATTGCATTTATGGTGTTCCGCTTCTTTTCACTGCGCCGGCAAGCGTTAAAGCTGAAGATTTGGACAGAGCAGGGAACGTTTCAGCGAGGAGGGCTCTTTGAGAAGCCTTCGACGCAATTTGGCATGGCGATCTTGTCTGCCTTGTTGCTTTGGCCGGTTTTTGGTCTTCATTTTGATGGTTTGATATTGTCGATCATGTTGACGGCTGTTGTTGGTCTGCATGAACTAGGACACATAATCGCGTTTCGAATGATGGGTCACAAAGGTGCACGGATGGTTTTTATCCCAATCTTGGGTGGGATCGCTATGGGCGGTAGGCCCTATGATCGTCACTTTGAAATTGGGTTCTCTGCTCTTATGGGGGCGGGTTTCTCAGCATTTTTGATGGCTTTTCCAATGCTGTTTGCTGCGGTTGCCCGATGGCAAGTCGATCCAACAATTGTACAGGGCATAATTGTATTTGTGCTCATGGGATCGCTGTTTAATCTGGGCAACCTCATTCCGGTTTGGAAATTCGATGGCGGGCAGGTGCTTCGCCAGGTATTTAGATCGCGAATTGGATTGTCGATTGGTTCATTTGTGCTGTTGAGCTGGTTTTTTGTTGTTGGCTTCGCATTGGGATTGCCGAGCAAAATGCTATTGGTTGCGGGCACGATTTTTGCGCTGCTCAGCGTGATGACATCTCGCGGCGGTATAAAACCAAAGAAGCCTCTAACACCGATGACCAGCAGTGAGCGGTTTGCGATCTTGGCTGCTTTTGCGGCGGTGTTTTCTATCCATGCCTCAGTGCTTCTGTGGAGCGCTGAAAGTCTTTTGTCTTAAGCGCTTGTTCTATGGTTCCAACAGGCCAAATTGAACTTCAAATTCTGCCTTTAGCGCGATATCCAAATCATCCATCGTTACCGGCAATCCCAGATCTATGAGGCTGGTCACGCCATGTGCCGTAATCCCACATGGTACTATGCCTTCATAGTGCGTTAGGTCCGGCTCTACATTGATGGATATGCCGTGAAACGAGACCCATTTACGCAAGCGGATACCGATGGCAGCAATTTTGTCTTCGGCAACACTACCTGAAATAGTGCCTTTCTTTTCTGGGCATTGAACCCAAACCCCAACGCGGTCTTCGCGGCGCTCGCCTTTTACATTGAATTGAGCCAGCGTACCAATGATCCAAGCTTCTAGCGCCGATACAAATGCTCGAACATCTTGTTTGCGTCGCTTAAGATCAAGCATAACATAGGCAACACGTTGACCCGGACCATGATATGTGTGCTCGCCGCCACGGCCGGTTTCAAACACTGGAAAGCGATTTGGATCAACCAGATCTTCGTCCTTGGCGCTTGTACCAGCGGTATAAAGGGCAGGGTGCTCCACAAGCCAGACAAGTTCGTTTGCCTTACCTTCGCGTATGTCCGCTACCCGTTGTTCCATAAAAGCAATAGCAACGTCATAAGAAGTAAGCCCATCGGCGATGCGCCACTCGATTGGCTTGGTTTGGCCATCTGAGGGCCAGAAGTGCGTATCACCGCTGATTTGGTCGCGGGTTATGGTGGCTGGGATGCTCATTTTCAATAGATGGCGGAACGCGCGGCGCTTTGCAAGGTATGGCGGGCTTGCGGCTGTTGTCTGAGCGGAAACGCCTTAACTCTCATATCTGTGACCAATTATGATGGAGTTCGTCGCACATGATACTAATCCAATTCTGAACTTAGTTTGGCGGCCAGATCAAAAAATCGTCTTCGGACATCTTTCGCGTAAGGATTTGCAGTCTCAATTGCCTCGAAAACTTCTGGTGCATCGTTCTGCACCATGGAGATCGCTTCTTTCAGCAGGTCAAAACTCTTTGTGGTCATGCGCGACGGCAAAGGTTCCATATTCGACAAAACCTTTGCGATCAAATGGGTTAGCCCTTGTACGATCGCTGCGTCCTTATCGTGTTCATCAGGTGTTGTTGTAATGACCTCAAGACCAAGGTGCTTGCATAGGAATGCTGAAAAGCGCCAATGATCATCCCCGCGTATCGGGCAAACGGCGATCTTGAGACCTTCGATGCTGCCTCGTGCGCTTTGCGGGCCAAACAAGGGATGGGTCGCAATTATCCCTACATCTTCAGGCAACAATCGAATCATTATTTCAGCGGGCTGTACTTTGACCGAACCGACATCGACGATGATTGCCCCCGGGCGACAGGAGGCGGCTATCTCCGTAATAACTTGCTCGAAAGTTGAAACAGGCGACGCAACAACAACAATGTCGCTTTGCGCTACCACGTTTAGGCGCTTTGACGAGACTCCGAGATCGATGAAAGTTTGGGCAGGTATGGGTGTTGGATCAAACGCGACCAGTTCAAAATACTCACATAGATGCTGAGCAATGAGCTGTCCAAATGCGCCGAACCCAACAATGCCGAGAGTTCTTCTGGTTCTTTTTATATTGAGTTTAGTCATGACCATGGCCTTTTAAGTTGCCACCTGGCAAAGGTCATGCTGTGTGAAGACCGCTGTCAGGGCAGCGGAAAATTCACGTCGAAGTATCCGCAGCTATCTAAGCTGGGGATAATAGTTTTGCTGTGATTTAAGCGTTTTCGACATAACCGCGCACCTACAGTAAAACGCATGGCAACGTCAACCGCTCAAACTATCTGCCTTCAAATTTCGACGCTGCCGTGTGTTGTTGTATCAAGCTGGTTAGCAACAAAAGAATTGATCTGTTTATCTATTCTATATGATCGAGAAATCCCAACGTATTTTGTAATCCTTGCCGCATATGGTCTTCCAAATGTTCAAGCATGTCTGGCAGTGAGTTGCCATTGGCGAGTTGGATATATGCGTCATGGGATTCGCGTAATGGTCCACCACGACCATGTGCCTTTTGGTGCATTGCAAAGTAGAACTGTAGATTTGGTTTTAATCGTTCCCAGCTTTGTTGCAGCAAACTGTGTCCGGACAATTCGTAACACCAGCTATGCAGGTGCAGTTCTGCCATTATGGCTCCATAGGAATCGCCAGCGGCAATACAGTCGCACAATTTGTCATTACGCATCTGCAGATCTGCCAAACTGATGAGATCTCGTTTCTCCCAGCAGAATTGAAACGCCATTTTTTCCAAGCCCGTTCTGAACGAGTAGATCTCCTGAAGATCAATGCGATCAAGTTTGCGAATATAGGCGCCACGAAATGGCAGTGTAACAAGAAGCCCAATATCGCTTAGGCGAACCATTGCTTCTCGCAAAGTCGCGCGGCTTACATCGAGTTTGGTGGCGATATGTGTTTCAGCAAGTTTGGAACCGGGCTCCAAATCGCCGATTAATATCAACTCCTGTAATCTCTCAAGTGTACGGTCCTTCAGAGTATCGGCGGATGTTGAACCAGCTGTCTCTTGTATCCTCATAGAAATCCCAATTCCAATATCCACCCCACGGTTCTGGCGACCGCTTTGTCATAATTAGGCAATTTTGCCGTTCCCATCTGCAATTAACGATATCAGATTCTCGCAAAACATCACTCAACTGATTTTGTCAAACAATTTACAAATTGTCGACAAT
>JBCDFK010000295.1:0-4041 GCA_039178065.1 Pseudomonadota bacterium
GCGAGAAATATTGCTTCAGATCGTTGCGCAGGAACGTTGGATCATTGATGGGACAGGGAAGGCTAGTTTTGATATC
The DNA here is from genome assembly GCA_039178065.1 of Pseudomonadota bacterium. GTDB lineage: Bacteria > Pseudomonadota > Alphaproteobacteria > Rhizobiales > Rhizobiaceae > Ahrensia. The sequence goes on from JBCDFK010000295.1 coordinate 77, forward strand.
AGGCTTCCGAGCGCCGATGTTATCGTCTGGCTAGACCTTCCTCGCTGGCAATGCCTTCTAAGCGTCTATCGGCGGGTATTGCGTTATCGTGGCAGAGTTCGGCCCGAACTCGCAGATGGCTGTCAGGAAAAATGGCCCGACAGAGAATTCCTCACCTATATTTGGAGCTTTAACAGCATTTACTTACCAGGGATTGTAGCGGAAATCGCAAAAAGTGGCCCCAATGTTCCCATTGTATGGCTTACTAGTCGCCGGCAGGTGAACAAGCTTATTGATAAACTGCCGCACAATGAATTATTGACGCCATATGCCAAAGTTTGAATCCACGAGACGCGTTGGTCACAGCGCTGAGAAAATGTTTGCTCTTGTTGCAGACATTGAAAAATATCCCGAATTCGTACCACTGTGCGAAAGTCTTCGGATTAAGCAACGCCGAGAACGTGAAGGCAAACAGATGCTGGTTGCTGACATGGCTGTTGGCTATAAAACTATCCGCGAGACATTCACCAGTCAGGTGCTGTTAGATAGAGAAGTGCTGCAAATTCGAGCTTCCTATGTGGATGGGCCCTTCAAATATTTGGACAATAGGTGGAGCTTCATTGACCAAGATGATGGTCAGTCTGACGTTGTTTTTTATATTGATTATGAGTTTAAAAGCAAAATGCTAGGCGCCCTTATGGGAACCATGTTTGATCGGGCCTTTCGAGCATTTTCCGAAGCGTTTGAAAAGCGGGCGGACACATTGTACGGCTCCGAGTGAACTGCAGACTAATCCTCGGTCTCTGCTTCCTTCTCCGGTGCTTCCCGCAACGTCTCGATTAAAATCATCAGTGCTGTCATCACAGATTCTGCCCGAATGGCATCTCTCCCATTGTCATCAAAATAGCGACTGATTGTAAATGTTGGCGCCCAGTCGCATGCACACCCAAACCAAACCAAGCCAATAGGTTTTGCATCCGAACCACCACCGGGGCCAGCAATGCCTGTAACTGAGATCGCAATGTCGGTTGAACTTTTCTGAAGAGCCGCCCTTGCCATTTGTTCGGCGACCTCTTCTGAAACAGCGCCGGGACCATTCTCCTCAAACAGTGATTCATCAATACCAAGCATCTCTATTTTGGCATCATTGGAATATGTCACATAGCCGCGATCCAACACCGCGCTTGAACCAGGAATATCAGTTATCATGCCAGCAATAAGACCACCCGTGCAGCTTTCAGCAGTTGCGATGGTAAAACCGCGAGCGCCAAACGCTTCAACCACCTCCAGCGCAAGCGCGCTGAGGGGGTTATCATGTATGTCGTTCATTTGACTTCTCCATAAACAACGCTTGCCGTTGCAAGGGCCATTATACCCTCGCTCCGCCCCACAAAACCCATCTTCTCATTTGTCGTAGCTTTTACCGAACATCGCTGAAGATCAATGCCCAAGATCTCGCTTAACCTCTCACGCATCTGCAAGCGATACGGTGAGATCTTTGGCGCTTCGGCCACCAACGTTACGTCGGCATTCATGATAGTTCCACCATTCTTGGCAACAAGCTCAACCGCGTGGTTCAAAAATACATGGCTTTCGACACCCTTCCATTTGGGGTCAGTGGGCGGAAAATGATCGCCAATATCGCCCGCACCGCAGGTCGCTAGCAGGGCATCTGTCAGCGCGTGAAGGCCAACATCTGCATCGGAATGGCCCACTAGAGATTTTTCAAAAGGAATGTCGATGCCGCACAGTACGACTTTGTCGCCTGGACCAAAAACATGGACATCATAGCCGTTGCCAGTACGCACATCTGGAAGAGAGCTCATTACTTCATCCTTTGGAAAATCTTCCGGATAGGTTATTTTGAAGTTGGACGCATCGCCTGGAACAACGCGTACAGGCAATCCAATCCATTCAAAAACGGCAGCATCATCGGTAAAACTAAGTTCACTGTGCAATTCGGCCTTTGCATGTGCATCCAGTATTGCATCAAATGGAAACATTTGCGGGGTTTGCGCGCGGTGCATGTTGTCGCGAGACGCGGTCCCACTCACCAAACCTTCATCAACAGTCTTCAACGTTTCCGCAATTACAATTGTGGGTAGAATACCGTCATTTGGATAAGCTCCGGCAATTTCCAATAGCTCATCCAGAACCGTTTGCTCTAAGAATGGCCGTGCAGCATCATGGATCATAACATGGCTGATTGACGAGTTTTGTTCCGCAAGTGCTTTCAAGCCTGCATAAGCTGATTGCTGGCGAGTGGATCCACCGAAGACAATCATCATATCATCTGTATTCACATCTGCAGTCGCAAGGTCAAAGAGTTCTTTATCATCTTCATGTATAGCAATAGCGGTGTTGTAGGGTGCGATGGTACCCTCAAAGCATTTAAGAGATTGCGCGATTACCGTCGACTTGCCCAAGCTTGCATATTGCTTCGGTCCGTTGCCGTTGCCCGCGCGTTCGCCACGTCCTGCCGCAACGATAACAAGACCAATGTTTTGCTGAATTGACACGTAGCTTAACCGATCCCGAAAAATAGCAGATGAGAGGTCGGTTTATCATGCGGAAATGATTGCGCAATTATTAGTTATTGTATAAAGATTAGGCAAATGCAAAATGTGCTTAAAAAACGGACAAATTAGTGGCATCTATCCACGAACCTTTCATGATCGGACCCATTAAGGCGCGCAATCGTGTACTGGCCGCACCTTTGTCGGGCGTTAGTGACTTACCTTTTCGCCAACGGACCTGGGCAGGCGGCGCTGGATTGGTTGTAAGCGAAATGATCGCCAGCCAAGAATTTTGCCAAGCATCCAATCAATCGATCCAGCGCGCTCTTTCTAAGGATTGCGGCCCTATCATGCTGCAACTGGCTGGGCGAAACGCGCACTGGATGGAAGAGGCCGCCAAGATTGCAGAAACAGGTGGCGCACAGATCATAGATATCAATATGGGTTGCCCCGCCAAAAAGGTGACAGGAGGGGCCTCAGGCTCAGCGCTCATGCGCGATCTAGACCATGCAATGACCTTGGTCGAAGCCACGGTTGCTGCAGTAAAAGTACCCGTAACGCTCAAAATGCGCCTTGGCTGGGATGAAACTAGCATAAACGCACCAGAACTAGCGCGCCGTGCCCAAGACGCCGGCGTACAAATGATAACTGTACACGGCCGAACGCGATGCCAGTTTTATGAAGGGAATGCGGATTGGAGCGAAGTACGCGCTGTTAGAGATGTCATAGACATACCGCTTGTCGTCAATGGTGATATCACCAGCTTGAGCGCTGCCAATAAAGCAATCGAACTATCGGGTGCCGATGCCGTAATGGTGGGCCGAATTGCCTACGGCGCACCATGGGCGGTTGGCGGACTCGCAAAACAGTCTGCAGCTGCAGAACCAAAACCCGAGCAAGCTGAATTCGATATCGCGAATTATGTAAAAGCCCATTACGCAGCAATGATTGAACACTATGGCGAACGAGTAGGCGTGCGCCACGCTCGCAAACACCTCAATTGGTATATTGAACGACATTTAGGTGCCGGCACCTTAGTCAGTCCTGCGCGTCGTGCATTAATGGCAACAACTGATACAAATGAAGCTTTCGAACTTATAGCACAATTGTTTGGCGCGGAGACCAGAGTAGGTGAGGCGGCATAATGGCTATCGAAGCGGAAAAACTAAACCAACCTAGTCGCGCGCGCCGAGTATTGGATACATTGCGTGATCCCGTAATCATGATCGACAGCGCAAACTTTATTACATTCGCCAATCTGCAGGCAGAATATTTCTTTTCTTCGTCGATCTCTCAGATTTCAAAACAGTTGCTCGATGACTATATCGCATTTTCAAGCCCGTTACTTGCGCTAATTGAACAAGTACGTGAGGAAAATGCGCCAATTAACGAATATCGCGTCGATTTATCCTCGCCACGATTGGGCAGCAATCGCTTGGTCGATATTCACGTCACGCCGGTAAATGAAGA
>JBCDFK010000296.1:0-4041 GCA_039178065.1 Pseudomonadota bacterium
ATTCACATTAACGACAGGTGGCCCTGCTTCACCCAGTGTTTTCCAAACAACACCGCCCCAGCCGGCTTCAAATGCGCGTTCCACATTATATGCTTTGTCTGTGGGCGGCGCAGAAGCCAGCCAAAACGGGTTGGGAGACTTAATGCCAAGAAAATTTGTCGATAGATCTGCCATGGTAATGTCCTCAACCCATCAATGTTTGGTGAATGTTTTCAGCGGCTACTTTGCCGTCTTCGACGGAAACAACGGTTAGATCCTCGCCGCCCGCGACGCAGTCGCCGCCTGCCCAAATTTTGGGATGGCTTGATTTGCGGTTTGCGTCGACCGCAATCCGACCTTTCTCAAGATTAATTTCTGCGCCTGAGAGCAGTTCTGTTGCGGGTGTTTGGCCAATGGCTTTGAAAACTTGATCGGCATCTAAGGTGATGGTTTCTCCGGTTCCTTTTAATGAACCATTTGACCCGGAGGTGTATTCCAGCTCGATCGAAGCAACCATATCGCCAACCAAGTTGAGCGATTTGGGTTGTAGCCAATGCCGGATTGTAACGCCATGGGTTTGTGCAACCTCCTGTTCATAGGCGCTTGCTCCCATTGCTTCGGCGCCGCGCCTGTAACAGATGCTCACATTTTCAGCGCCCAGCATTTTGACCTGTGCGGCGATATCAATCGCAGTCATCCCGCCGCCGATAACGACGACATTGCGGCCGACAGGCAGCTTCGATAGTTCGTCTGATTGGCGCAGCTCTGCAATATAATTTACAGCGTCAATACAATTGTCAGCATCATCGCCATCAATGCCAAGGTCATTGACGCCAGGAAGACCTGAGCCGATGAACACTGCGTCAAATTCCTCTACGAGTCCATCGAGCCTTACATCCTTGCCCAAAGCCATGCCGTTTTTGATTTCTATGCCACCAATATCGACAATGAAGTCGACTTCTTGAGCGGCGAAACCGTCGGTCGATTTATAGGCCGCAATGCCAAACTCATTTAGGCCACCGGATTTTTCTCTGGCTTCGTAAATTGTGACATTGTGGCCATGCATTGCCAGTCTATGTGCGCATGAAAGACCTGCCGGCCCAGCGCCCACGACAGCAATTTTCTTGCCGGTGTCTGCAGCACGCTGAAACGGGTGTTGATCAGTATCTTCCATGAAGTGGTCGGTTGCATAGCGTTGAAGTAAGCCGATTTTAACTGGCTTTCCTTCAGCCGTTTCACGCACACAAACTTCTTCGCATAAAGTTTCAGTGGGGCAGACGCGCGCGCACATGCCGCCCATGATGTTCTGTTCAAATATTGTTTTGGCGGATCCGTTTGGATTGTCTGCAGCAATCTGCCGAATGAACATTGGAATATCGATGCTGGTAGGGCAGGCGGTCATACAGGGCGCATCATAGCAAAAATAGCATCGATCTGCTTCAACAACAGCCTCGTGTTTACTCAGTGGCTTATGAAGATCCGAGAAGTTCTCGGCATAGTCTTCGGCACCCAATCGGCCGGATTTAATATCGATGTCATTCGTTGATGGTGCCATGCGCGCTGTCTCCAAAAGGGATGCCAATGTGACGTTTGCCAACGCCAAGCGATCTGCCAATACTAGAAGCGTACAAAATTTTATCAAAAGGTCAAATTTTATTTTATCAAATGGTCAAATTTTCCGCCACTGCTCTGCAATTGAAAAAAAAGGCCGCTCGAAAGCGGCCTTTTCTATCTTATCAATGAGGACTTACTTCGCCATCATCATTGCTTTCTTGGTGATTGCATCAGTCCAAGCACCTTCAGGACGTTTGGTGATAACAGGATCATCACCACCCGAAAGAAGCGAATCAACAGTGGTTTCTGCCGCTGCAACATCCAGTGTTCCATCAGAACCTTCGGTCAGCTTGTTGACTTCACCCATCATGCGGCGCTGATGCGCCTCTGTTTGAGCGCCAGAAGCATCATTTTCTAGAACGATATCTGCAGCTTCATCTGGGTTTTCGCGCGCGTAGTCCCAACCTTTCATAGAAGCAGCAACGAAGCGTGCAAGCTTGTCGGCCATTTCTGGATCAGCCAGATTTTCGTCGGTCGTGTAAAGGCCGTCTTCTAGCGTGGCAACGCCTTGGTCGGTGTAGTTAAATACAACCAAATCATCTGGAGAGAAACCAGCATCGATGACCTGCCAATATTCATTGTAGGTCATTGTCGATACGCAATCCGCTTGTTTTTGAATGATTGGGTCAACATTGAAACCTTGTTTTAGCACGGTTACGCCATCTGCGCCGCCATCGGTTGAGATACCCAATTTACTCATCCATGATAGGAACGGAAATTCGTTGCCGAAGAACCAGACGCCTAGAGTTTTGCCTTTGAAGTCATCTGGCGACGTAATGCCGGTTTCTTTGCGGCAGGTCAGCATCATGCCAGAACGCTTAAATGGCTGAGCAATATTGACGAGCGGAACACCCTTTTCGCGCGCTGCAAGAGCCGCAGGCATCCATTCAACAATTACGTCAGCGCCGCCACCCGCAATAACCTGCGGCGGTGCGATGTCTGGGCCACCTGGTTTGATTTCTACGTTCAGATCGGCCTCTTCATAAAAGCCCTTATCCTTTGCAACGTAGTAACCAGCGAATTGCGCTTGTGTCACCCATTTCAGCTGCAGCGTTAGATCGTCCGCTCCCATTGCTGTTGTGGATGCCAAAGCCATCGCAGCACCCGCTGCTAATGCTATCAGTTTTTTCATATTCAGTACTCCCTTGTTAAACTCAGTATTCATTTTGAAACTCTAATTCCTGTTGGACGGATGCCAAAAGGTTACGCTTCGCTCTATGAGCGCAATTGCCCCGTAAGAAAGCGATCCAGCGAGCGCAGCGACAAAAATCGTGGCCCAAACCATATCAACGTTCAATCTGCCAACTTCTGCAGAAATGCGAAATCCCATGCCCACAATAGGTGTGCCGAAAAACTCAGCAACAATTGCACCAATTAACGCTAGGGTTGAGTTGATTTTCAATGCGTTAAATATGAAAGGCATGGCAGCAGGTAAACGCAATTTCAGCAATGCTTGGGATTTAGATGATGCATAGGTTTGCATCAGATCGTTTTCCATTGTGCTTGCTTGATTAAGACCCATCACAGTGTTCACGAGCATTGGAAAGAACGTCATTACAACGACAACGGCGGCTTTGGATTGCCAATCAAACCCAAACCACATCACCATGATAGGTGCGATACCGATGATTGGAAGAGCCGCGACTAGGTTGCCAACTGGCATTATGCCAGCTTTCCAAAAGGGCGAACGATCGACCAATATGGCGGTCAAAAATCCGAGGCCGCAGCCCATGATGTAACCACTGATCACCGCCTTTAGATATGTTTGCTGAAAGTCAGCCCAGAGAATAGGTATGGAGTTGGTGATGCGCTCCCAGATCATTGAGGGCGGCGGCAGGATTACAGTCGGAACACCCAGACCACGCGTTATGCCTTCCCATAGTGCCAAGATGGCAGCGCCGAAAATGATTGGAATGGCAAGATTGATAATCGTCTTTTGTGTGCCATGAGCCGGCTTGAGAGCTGACAAGCGCGTATTGATGAACCAGGCAACGATCCAGAAAACAATGCAGATGATGAGAAGCGCTGCGTTGCTCATTGAACAGCCTCCCTTACGCCCATGCGGCGGTTTATCCAGCCGCCAATAAAGCCAATTATCGCCACGAGTGAACCGGCGAGGATTGCGGCGACAATCAATGCGGACCAGATCTGTATGGTCTGACCATAATACGATCCGGCAAGCAAACGCGCGCCCAAACCTGCGACAGCCCCGGTGGGTAATTCGCCCACAATTGCACCGACGAGTGATGCAGCGATTGCAATTTTCATGGATGTAAACAAATACGGCACCGCAGTTGGCCAGCGCAACATCCAAAGAACTTGCGATCGGCTGGCACTATAGGTGCGCATCAGGTCCATGTTCATGCCATCCGGTGAGCGCAAGCCTTTGACCATACCCACCGCGACAGGGAAAAATGATAAATATGTTGAGATAATTGCCTTTGGCAG
>JBCDFK010000297.1:0-4035 GCA_039178065.1 Pseudomonadota bacterium
CATCTTGGTCACCATCGTCGCCATCAGCAAAGACAGCACAATTTGAATTGGAATAACGGCTGCTGTCAGCAATATGGTATTCCAGAACGCAATCGGGAACTTCCAATTCGATTGCATTTCCTCGAAATGCTTCAGTGTGAAAGCGCCGTTTTCTGAAAATGCTTGCCACGCCACGAGGCTAAATGGATACAAAAAGAACACAAAAAGAAAAATCGTGGCCGGTAAAATAAGCATATAGGGAAGCGGTTTTTTTTCCATGACTTCACTTCATATGTTCGAGTTTAGGGGATGCCATCCGGTGGTAGTGATACCGGATGGCTTAAAGGCTACAAATTTAGCCCAGGGAGAGTCCTTGTTACTTAGTCGACAGGACAAGCACCGTCAGAAGGTGCATCTGGTGCCCAGCATGGTGCGCCAGTTTCCTGCATGATTTTGGCAAGTGTACCCTTTTGATCAGCAAGCACATCAGCAATTGGCTGACCCGCTAGGACGATACGTTCAAATGTATCGACGTAAACCTGATTGAACTTGCCGCCTTGATCGCCAAGACCTGCTGGTAGCAGACCTGGGTTGGCGTCGGCTGAACCCGACATTTTTGCAATCGCATCGCCTGAAATGCGAACAGCTGCTGGCATATCGCTTGGCAATTCCGCATCCACCACTGGGAAGAAGCTTGTTGTGCGCAAAGTGTTAAGCTGCGTACCGGGCTTCAGCATATGAGCAACGAGCTTTTTAGCGCCGTCCATATCTGGTGCTGTTGTTGGAATCGCAATGCCTGCGATAACGGGCATGAAGCCACGACCTGTTGGTCCAGCAGGAGCCGGGAACGCAATAAAGTCATCGGGCTTGGAGTTAAACGCATCAGCTAGTCGCGCTGTGTGGTCAAATGCGACCCATACATCCTCAGACAAAAGCTGTTCTTGCATGAATGAGAAATTTGTTGAGCCAGGGTTTGTGTGTTCCCAAAGCTCTTTAAATTTACCCCAAGCAACTTCTGCTTCTGGTGATGCAAATTTCGTCACAACCGAGTTGGTGTATGATGGGTACAAATAACCTTGGAAGAAGCGGTGCTTCAAACCTTTTGGTCCTGCCGGAAATCCAAACTTTGGAGACCCTGTTTCTGCTGCCATCGTTGCTGACCACTCAATGAGCTGGTCGTAAGTCAAAGCATTGATGTCGGCACCGTCAGGCAAATATTCCAATGCCTTTTTATTGGCAGCCATAATGTAGGTCGCCTGCATCCAAGGAATATATTTTTGTTCGCCAGTACCAAGCATGCCGAGTTTTTTGAATGTTGCGTTGATTGCTACATCACCCATCTCGATGCCGGACAAGTCGACAAGGTTATCAGACAGTGAGGTGAAATCGCCGTGCAATCCTCCAAGCACACCGATTGTTCCTGTGCCCGCAGTCAATTCAGCCTGCAGCCTGGTCAACCATGGACCACCATCTGAAGGCTGATAGTCAACTTCTATGCCCGCGTCGGCAAGCACGTTGTCGCGCATGGCTTGCGCTTCTTCAACGGGTTTAGCTTGGGTTGACCAAAACAACACTTCAGCGTTGGCGGCACTTGCAGATACTGCAAACACCGAGCCAGCCAGAAGCACTGCTTTGAGTACTTTATTTATATTTTTCATGTTTCACTCCCTTTGTTAAAGTCTTTTTCGTGGTGCGGGGCCATGACTTCCCCGTCCCAGAAATACTGGTTGGATCAACCTCGTCAGTTGCTCGGACGGACGATCACGAATGACCGTCATCAACATGTCCGTCATCTGTCGAGCACAATCTCTTATTTGTTGATCGAATGTGGATAGGCCGGGCGGCGTAAGAGCGGTGGCCGGCGCGTTGTCAAACCCGATGACCGAAAGATCACCCGGGATTGCAATGTCGAGTCGTTCGGCTTCTTGCATCAGGATGATCGCCAATTCATCAATAACGGCGAGAACCGCTGTGGGTCTGTTTTCAGACGTTAGCAGCTTTCGACATTCTTCGCGTAAGGCCACTTCATTGCTTCGCTTGGCAGAGGCTTTCACTAATGACAATGATGGATCGGACTTGCTACTATATGCTGCTTCCAAGCCTTTCTCGCGAAAGTGCTTAAAGCTCATTGGCTCATCAATTGTTAAAAAACCAAAGCGGCGATGACCAAGATCATACAGCATGTCAAATGCTTTGGTGAATGCTGCTTGGCCGTCCGTATCAAGCCAATTCATGGTCCCATCTTCAACCGATAAACGGCCATGCGCCACAAATGGAAAGTTGCGAGACTTTAGAAACTCAATTCGTTCATCCCGCTCTGCAATACGGTTGATGATCATGCCATCGGCACGACCCGATTCAACAACATGGCGCAGGACATCAAGTTCAGTTTTCTCACCCGAAACAGTAGCCAGAAAGAGATCAACGCCATATTCGGTCAATTGTTCACCCATTCCGGTAACAAATTCACCAAGAAATGCATCAACCAAAAACGGACCACTTACCGGAACGACCAGACCGACAAAATCGCTACGTCCCGATACCAACATTCGTCCGGCGCTGTTGGGAACATATCCAATTTCGCGCGCTTTCTGCGCAACACGCGCCCGCGTTTTTGCTGAGATATCCTCGTAGCCGCCGAGAGCGCGCGAGGCTGTTGCAACCGAAATATCAAGTTCGGCGGCCAGCTCTTTCAGCGTGCTGCGTTGGGCTCCCATTTAGCTCCTCCAAGCCTCTAAAACGTTTTAGATTTTACATAGGAAATTTCTAAAACGTTTTAGATTTTTACGATTGGTAGCGCCGAGAGTCAATAATGGTTGCGTCTAAAAGTTAACTAATGAAGCATTGCAGCAGCTAGACCGCTGATATTTCAGGCTTTTTCAATGTATAAATTCTGATTGAACGCCCATTGTTCGGAGCTATGCTATCGCGCTCCAAAGACATACCAATCTTTTGCATGACCCGCTCGGACGCTACATTTTGAGTTTGGCAGACGCCCACGATGTTATCGAGACCGCGGTTTTTTTGAGCAAACGCCATTACCGCTTTTGCGGCTTCGGTGGCATAGCCATTACCCCAACACTTGCGTGTAAAGCGCCATCCAATTTCTGTGAACGATGCATATTCAGGCAAGAGCGCGAAGACGCCCAAGCCTGCAAAACCGATGAACGTTCCCGTTCGCTTCAATTCTACAGCAAATTGTCCATAACCGTCCGCTTCCCATGACGCTTCATATTTTTCGATGTCTGCGGCAACTTGATCGCCGGTCATAATTGCACCCGATCCAATAAATCGCATGACTTCTGGATCGGCGCACATCTCGGCGAATGGCGCATAATCTCGCGGTTTCCAGCGGCGCAGTAAGAGGCGTTCGGTCGAAATTGCTTGAGCGGTCATGCGATGATTCCATGTCGTACGATAGAAAGACTTACACATTTGTGGCCGCTTTCAAAAGTTCGCTTGGGCCCATAAATCCAACCGACTATTTTGGTTCACGGTCCGCATTGGGCTCAAAGCGGACACCGCGCTCGCTACTACGGCTTGCCCCCGATTGGAAAAACCAACCGGCGGAGCACAGTGCTCTAAGCAGATGACTCAAGAGTTTCTTTCAAGTAGATATTTTCGGAGGCAAGCTGGGCCAGGAAGAGCATTGCGGCCAAATTCGCCTTTCGCTCTCTCTTTTTTCACTGTGCGCTCGCATCTTTTGCGCGCTTTGTTACAGGCCTTATGCGCTTTGCGATGTTTCGCAATGCCTACCTCCAGTTTACCCGATGAATCTTGAGCCATATAGATACATTCCTATCGCTTGGCGGCTTCTGCATGATTCAACGATGCGTCAATTGTGAAGGTTCCGGCTATGATTGCGGCGGCACTTAAGGCCATGACAAGTTGGCGAGTCATTCTAGTTCTCCTAAAGATGGATATGATTGAGTTGCCAACCTGATCCCTGCGCATCGAGCGAGAGATCACGCACTGGTCGTTTTGAGCTGTCTTCTGTAGATTGACGCCTTTAGTCTCAATCCATCGGCTTGCTGCGAGAAGCGGTCGTTACCTTTA
>JBCDFK010000298.1:0-4016 GCA_039178065.1 Pseudomonadota bacterium
GTGATGGTAGCGATTGATCGGCGTCAATGTGATCAAAAAGAAATGAGTATTTAGTGTGCATGAAAGGAAACCGAAATGCACATTGCACTCATATATGCTTCCATCGAAGGACAAACTCGCAAAATTGCTAAACACATCGCAGCATTACTGGATGAGAATCATCATTCTTCACTCGTCATCGATGCCAATGATGTTACGAATAGCTTAGAATTGAGCGACGTTGATGGTGTGATCGTCTGCGCACCGGTTCATGTTAGCAGCTTTCCAAAGTCGGTGGTTCGCCTTTTGCAACGTGAACATCTACAGCTTATGGCAGTTCCTGGTGCTTTTGTATCGGTCTCTATGGCTGTGGCTTCTGATGATGAATCGAGCGCCGCCGAAATTGACAAAATTGTGCACGAACTATGCGATGATACAGGTTGGTGGCCGGTTGTAACGCACAATGCCGCCGGCGCGCTCAAATATCTTGAATATGAATTTTTCAAGAAATGGATGATGCAACGCATATCTAAAAAGTCTGGCGGTCCAACCGATGCGAGCCAAGACTACGAATTCACCAATTGGGAAAAACTGGACGATTTCGTGCTACAATTAGTGAAGGATGTGCCTGTACTAAAAAGCAAGATTTAACAGCCCAAATATCTTGCTGTTTGCAAAGCCAAGGCGTAGTGATTGCCAATCAAAAAATAACGCTTCAGGTTGTGCGTGATGGACAAAAAAACGAAAAAGCTAATCAAGAGCGTAGTGCTTGGTGGCGCTGTGCTGGCGCTGCTGCTTTACCTAATACCGTGGATTACTATTTTCTGGGTTGTCTGCGGACTGCTCGATATTTCACGCAATAAAGCCAAAAATGGTATGATGTTTCGCCGCTATTTCACTGGTAATGGATTGCTTACATGGTTCCTTTCGCCATTTAATCTGTTCACCGATCTAATCACGCCAAGAAACCCAGGTGTTCTTAAAATCGATGATTTGCCAGAGTCGCACCGTTCTGAGATCAACAGTGTGCTTGATGTTTTCCGTGACAAAAAAGAAGAGATCATAGCCGATATCGATGCCGAGTTCGGAGAGGGACGACGCGGCATGTATGTCTATCGATGGTTTGGTAAGAAACAAATCGACAACGTTGCTGAACTGAGTGGCGAATACAAATATCTGAAAACGATTGCAGTTTCAGTATTTAGCGCCAAGGAAAAGACAACTTGGCATTATGGGCCACACCGGTTGAGCTATCGTGTTCTCTTTAACCTTTCCCCAATTGAGACCGATAAAGTCTTTATTGAATGCCAAGGTAAAAAACACTATTGGCACGAGGACCCGCTCTACATTTTTGACGACACGCTATTCCATCAATCAATTAATGACCTCGATGCGCGGCGTTATGTTGTATTTATGGATATTGCTCGGCCATCCTATGCGCCCGCTGTAATAGACGCAGGGTTAGTGCTGGTATCCGTTGTTGCCGGGCGTATGAAAGACCTTTTCTACAAGAACTGGAAGCTGATTGGGGCAGGGGCAAAAGGCTCCTGATGCGTCATGCTTAGTTTTATTCTTGTCGGCATTGGGGGTGCATTTGGAGCAATGGCACGACACAGCGTCGGCCTATTTGCAATGCGCAATCTTGGAACCGGATTTCCCTACGGAACAATCATTGTAAATATCCTCGGTTCTTTTTTAATGGGACTACTCATTGCTTGGCTTGCACGCCGAATTGGTGGCAGCAGCAACGAATTGCGCCTGTTTCTGGCGACAGGATTTCTTGGCGGTTTCACAACATTTTCTGCTTTTTCGCTTGATACGATCACACTTTATGAGCGCGGCGATTTTGGGCAGACGGCACTCTACGTGACCATTAGCGTCTTTGCCTCAATCTTTGCGTTACTCGCAGGCCTGTGGCTCGTGCGCGCAGTCGCATGAGGAAGTGTAATGGCCGGCGTTGAGATAATTGAAGTGGATAGCGAAGAAGAGGGCATGCGGCTCGATCGCTGGTTTAAATCGCACTATCCAGGATTGGGTTTCGGCGCTTTGCAGAAGCTATTGCGCTCAGGGCAAGTTCGCGTTGATGGTGGCCGCGTAAAAAGCGACACGCGTTTGAAAAAGGGCCAAAGCGTCCGCATCCCGCCTCTGAAGGTCGACAAAGCGGGCGGCGATGGCGCGATGACGGCGCATTCAATCCGAAATACCGGTGATGCTGATGCATTGCGCAAGATGACCATCTTTGAAGATGAAAAGGTCCTCATCATCAATAAGCCACCTGGACTTTCGGTGCAGGGCGGATCGAATGTGCCAAGGCATGTGGATGGAATGCTAGAGGCCTTGCGTAACAAGAAGGGTGAAAAGCCCCGTCTTGTTCACCGGCTTGACCGTGATACTTCCGGTGTTTTGATGATTGCCAAATCTCGCGGTGCGGCGCAGCGATTGGCAGAAGCCTTTAGAGCACGAGAAACCAAGAAGACCTATTGGGCGCTGGTGAAGGCCGCGCCACCGAAATTGGAAGGAACCATCAAATCCTGGCTTCTTAAAGAGCAAACACCTGATGGCGACCGCATGGCCGTTGTAAAACACGGCGTAAAAGGCGCGGTGCAAGCAATATCAAATTATCGATTGGTTGAACGCATTGGCCAGCGAATGTGCTGGATGGAGCTTGAGCCCTACACAGGACGAACCCATCAATTGCGGGTGCATTGTTTGCAAATGCGATGTCCGATAATTGGCGACCCAAAATATTCAGATGGTGACACCAATTGGGACTTTCCGGGTGGTATCCAAGATAAGCTGCATTTACATGCACGGAAGCTGAGCATTCCTCACCCTTCTGGCGGGTGGATAAATGTCACTGCACCAATGCCGCAGCATATGGTGCAGAGTTGGAACCTATTGGGCTTAGATGAAGCGGCTGCTGAGGAATAGTCCAAGTAACGATGTTAGAGTTGACCGCTCAATTTTGCCAACAGCTCACGACGTTCCTTGTCTGATTTTGCTTGGTTCAGTTTCCCCGACAGCGCCACAATAAAGGCGGCATAATCATTGTTCCAATCCGTTAGCAGCTCGTCTTTTGGAATACGAGCAGGCTTTGCCCCAAGCGATTTCACACTCCTGCCTTTTGCGCCTGCTTCGCTGGCAGTCAGCTCGAAAGTTTCATCGAATTGCGGCACGTGAATTTTTTCTGGATCAATGCCTTTTTTGGCAAGCAGATCTTTTAGCACCAGGCGCGCATCGTCATCACCATGATTTAGGAACAATCCGCCGGCAATCGGCGCACGCTCGTTGATCCACTCAATGAGTTCGCCTTGATCCGCATGCGCTGAATAATTACCCAATCTCCTGATTTCGGCATTAACATCGTATTCCTTGCCGTGAATTCTGACAGCTTCAGCACCCGATGTGATCACATGCCCCAGAGTGCCTGGCGCCTGATAGCCCACAAATAACAAAGTACAATTTCGCTTATATATATTGTTCTTGATGTGATGCTGAATGCGTCCGGCGTCGGCCATGCCAGAAGCAGATATGATAATCGCACCGCCCTTGATCAAATTTATCGCTTTGCTTTCCTCAACGGATTCAACAAGTCGAAAATTCTCATCGCGGAAGAGGGTATGATTTTCTATTTCGACATCATCAAGCGTGTGAGCATGTTTTATGAACACATCGGTGACATTTTTAGCCAGAGGCGAGTCAAGAAAAACCGTGGCTTTTGGCAGTTCACCATTAGCCAGCAAAACACCTATGTCGTGCAGAAGTTCCTGGCTGCGCTCAACTGCAAAGGCGGGGATGACTACATTGCCGCCTGCAGATAAGCCGCGCACCAATTCCGCTTTGAGCATTTCACGACGCTTAGCTAAGGTATAATCATCGCGATCGCGATCACCATAAGTACTTTCAGAGACGATATAATCAAACCCAGTTTCGCCGCCAGGCTCTGGATGGAACACTTTTTCTTCGGGGCCAATATCGCCCGAAAACAAAATGCGCATTGTATGACCATTCTCATCCGGGAACTTCACTTCAGCAGA
>JBCDFK010000299.1:0-4012 GCA_039178065.1 Pseudomonadota bacterium
ATTATGTGTATATTGCATTTATGAACGTTGTTCAAAACAAGCAATGTTCCTAACCGCAAATGGAGAGATATTATGTTTGCAATGATCAGAACGCTGGTAACAGGCGCTAATGCAAGGGCGGAGGAGAACCTTCGTGACCATTTCGCCGTCGACTTGCTGGAACAAAAAATACGAGAATCAGACGCGGCTCTTTCGGCTGCAAAACAAACGCTGGCGGCATTAATAATGCGCCAACGCAATGAACAACGACAGCTTGATGGAATAATTGGCCAAATCGCCGACTTAGAGGCGCGTACCAAAAAAGCACTGAAGGCTGGTGAAGATGCACTCGCCCGTGATGCAGCTGCGGCAATCGCCGAGCTAGAAAACGAGAAAGAAATCCGATCGCAAACCGTGCAGCAATTGACCTCTAAAGTGGACCGCATGCGTTTGACACTAGACAAAACCAATCGTCGGATCATCGATCTGAAACAAGGCATGGTTCAAGCACGCGCCATCGATGCGGAAAGTAAAGCTCAGAGATCGATCAACAAGACTATCGGCAAGAACACATCGATGCGCGAAGCCGAAGATCTGCTCAACACAATTATGAACAGGGATGACGCTTTTGAGGAAGCGGAAGTTCTCGATGAAATCGATGGCGATTTAAATCACACCAATGTGCGTGATCGAATGGCGGCTCAGGGATTTGGCGAAAAGACCAAATCAACCGCGGACAGCGTCCTCGAGCGCCTTGGCGCAAAAGCCTAAATTCAGGCCAATCTCAAACATTCAATTTAAGGAATTATATTATGAACGCGACACAAACATATATCACATTTAACGCCGCTTGCTGTGCAGCAGCCTACTTTATGATGGGTATTTCGCTTTGGCTCGCGCCGGTCAATCTTTCAACGAAGGGTTTTTGGGCAATGGCAGTTTTGTTCCTGACCGGCAGCCTGGTGAACCTTGTAAAATACCGGATGGACCAACGCATCGAGCAGGAAACTGTCTCAAAGGTTGAGAAAGCCAAGAATGAGAAACTACTCAGCGAATATGTGGGCAAAGACTAAGTCTCTCCAGACGGCACCCATATATACCCGCCCCAAAATGGGGCGGGTTTTGCCATTAAATGACCCAAATCTGATCATCTTGCCGCGGCATTCTCCGCCCAACATCATAACTCCAGATAGGAGTAATGATCATGAAAGAAGCGATTGTAATTTTGACGTTGATGGGTTGTGACCATAGCGAAAACAACTGCACTTTCATCGAAACAGCATCCCGTACCTATGGATCCGAAGTCGCTTGCTTACGCGATTCAGAAAATCAGATTCTGGGTATGGCACAAGTTGAATACCCAATCATTATGGCTGATTGCAAAATCCAAAGCCAAGCAGTGGCGCAATCCGATGTTGGAGAATTACTGGATAACGAGCTGCATGAGCCACCTTTGACACAAGCGGAGTGGGCAGAGTTCGAAGTGGCTGAACTTGAAACGCCTAGGCGCCCGCTTTCCAATGTGCTTGGTGCAATCAAGCATGCGAGTAGCAATGCAATTGGCACCGCATGGCAAGCTACGGTGAAATCAACCTCGGCTATCAATCCGTTTTAAATCTTATCGAGCATCGAATACCAAGTCAGCGCTGCGGTCAGCAATGGCTTCCTAAATCGCCGCCCGCCGGGAAATGCAGGTATATCCAAATCGCGAAATAGCTTTAGCCGGTCGCGATTTCCGGTCACTGCCTCCGCATAAAGCCTGCCGGTGAAATTGGACAACATGACACCATGGCCTGAATAACCGCCAATGGCTGTAACGCCGGGCATTACGTCACGCACAAAGGGCTCGCGCGGCATCGTTATGCCAACAGACCCGCCCCAAGCGTGGGTAATTTCTACATTTTTCAACGCGGGGTAGATCTCAGCAATCTGATTTCGAATTAGCTCGGCGATATTGTCAGGCGTATCGGCGGTATAAGCTTCTCTTCCGCCAAAAAGCAGCCGACCATCATTAGTCTTACGAAAATAACGTACCATAAAGCGCGTATCGTCGACGCTTTCTCCGTTTGGCAGAACATCATCACCGAGCGGCACTGTAGCGCCGATAAACGATTGGATCGGCATAACATGTGATGCCATCACTGGTTCAAGTTTTTCTGATCCATAAGCATTGACCGCAAGCAAAACGCGATCTGCGGTCACTGTTCCGCTTTTGGTTTCAATGCGTGTCTTGCCGTTCTCGTGTCGTATAGCCGTGACAGGGGAATTTTCGTGCAGATGAGCACCATTTTTGGCTGCAACCCGCGCCGTACCGACCACCAGCTTTAAGGGGTGAATATGTCCGGTTTCGCTGTCGTAACAACCGCCTTGATAAAAGGATGATCCCATCCGTTCGGCGGTTTCAGCTTTATCTAAGAAGCGAAGATGCTCATAGCCAAAGCGTTCTGCCATGACAGATGGATATTCCTGGAAGTCTTTCACATAGCGCTGCTTGTGGGTCACCGACATGTGGCCCTTTTTATAGTCGATCTCGATAGAATTAGACTTAGCAAAATCAAGCAAATGATGCTTGGCTTCTTCAGCGAGATCAAAGAGTGCCTTAGCCCGTTCAAAGCCCAATTTGCCTTCGTGATCATCGGCACCCGCGCGCTGACCGGTGTTAAGCTGACCGCCGTTGCGGCCCGATGCGCCATCGCCAAATCTGTACGCTTCCAGCAGGACAACGCTTACCCCAGCTTTTGCCAAGTGAGCTGCAGCGCCAAGACCAGTAAATCCTCCTCCAATAATGGCAACATCGCAGCTTTGGTCGCCATTAAACTGAGGATATTCAGGCCTTTCGCCCACCGAAGCTTCATACCATGACAAACCCGGTGAGATTGGACTTTGATAGGTCATGGATTACACATTCATCAAAAGATATTCCCGTTCCCACGGGCTAATAACGCGCATGAAGGTTTCATATTCGCCGCGCTTAACGCCAGCATAATTGGATATGAACTCCTGACCCAAAACATCGGCGAGGCCTTGCTCTTCTTCCATCAAGGTCACAGCTTCAAGCAAACCGCGAGGTAAGGCGACTTCGCCCTCATTAGCGGTTTGGTTTGTCGGATCGGTGGGCACCAAGTATTTTTCCATGCCCAAAAAGCCACAAGCCAACGACGCTGCCAGCGCCAAATATGGATTGGCATCCGAACCTGGCAAGCGGTTTTCGACACGGCGTGCATTGGCATCCGATGATGGAATGCGGAATGCTGTGGTGCGATTGTCGTAGCCCCATTCAGTGTTAACAGGAGCGGCCATATCAGGCGCCAGACGGCGATAGGAATTAACATAGGGCGCAAACATGGGCAGTGCGCGTGGTACATAATGCTGCATGTCGCCAACAAATGAGCGGAACAATTCGCTTTCCGAACCGTCAGGGTTGGAAAACACATTCCCGCCGGTCTTCGTATCGATTACGGATTGGTGGATGTGCATCGCGCTTCCGGCTTCACCCTGAATTGGTTTGGCCATGAAGGTCGCATACATATCGTGTTTAAGCGCCGCTTCCCGCAAGGTTCGTTTGAACATAAATACCTGATCAGCCAGCGCCAAAGGATCACCGTGGCGCAAATTGATCTCTAACTGCGACGGTCCTTCCTCATGAATCAGCGTGTCGATTTCTAGGCCTTGCGCCTCAGAGAAGTGGTAGATGTCGTCAATCAGTTCATCAAATTCATTCACACCAGCAATCGAATATGCCTGTCCACCTGAAATCAAACGGCCCGAACGCCCGGTCGGTGGTTGCAACGGATTATCAGGGTCGGTATTGCGCGCGACGAGATAGAATTCGATTTCTGGCGCGACAACTGGCGTCCAGCCTTTAGCATTATATGCGGCGATAACACGCTTAAGCACAGAGCGTGGCGTATAAGGTACAGCTTTGCCATCGGAGTCTATTAGGTCACAACTGACAGCTGCTGTGGGATCGGTTTCCCACGGAACAACGCATAGCGTGTCTAAATCGGGCATTAATTTCAGATCGCCATCATTG
>JBCDFK010000300.1:0-4003 GCA_039178065.1 Pseudomonadota bacterium
CACGCTCTAGCGGCTTTTCGTAGCCTTTCTGCGCGGCGACAACCGTCAAATCAGTGACCGTATGAACAGGAACAATGCGCTCGAGCTGATGCTTGATCTGATCAAGAACAGCCGGTGTTCCGCGCGTCACGATCGTGATCCGCGACAAGTGTTTTTCGTGCTCGGTTTCTGTGACCGTCAGGCTTTCAATATTGTAACCGCGCCCGGAGAAAAGCCCAATCACACGTGCCAACACGCCTGGTTCATTGTCCACCAACACCGACAATGTGTGGCTCTCTGGTGCCGTTTTGTCCTGCACGATAAAGTAAGCTGATGCTGGTGATGAAACTGCTTTGTTCATGACGTGACTTCCTTCCTGGTATTTGGTGCGTTTGACGGCCGAATTCGGGAAACGGCGACGCCAGACAAGATGATTATTAGAGCAAGTGCTGCGCGCGGTTCGAGCGCTTCACTCAAAAACAGATAAGCCCAAAACACGCCAGCAAGTGGAACGAGCAAGTTGATCTGGCCAAAAAAGCCCGCGCCTTGTCTGTCTATAATTTTGAACATCAACAAAGCAGCGAGCGCTGTCGGGAATATTGCCAACAGAACAATCGCCCAGACACTCTCAAAGCTAGGCGTAATTGATGTGACGTCTTCCAACATAAATGCGATTGGCACGAGCCATATTGCACCCGCTAGAACGAGACCGGCACCTGCTGCCATACGTGGCAAACCGAGCAAGCTCTTGGTGATGATTGCATTGATACCGTAACTAATTGCTGCGCCCAATATAGCGATTTGGCGGATACCATCATCGCCCAGACGGCCAAGCACCACGGGACCAACCAAGATGACAAGTCCAAAAAGCCCAACACAAACACCAATGAGTTTCCACTTGGTCAGCGGCTCATCGTCAGTAAAGAAATGTGCCAAGACGAGCGTTGCGATCGGCATGATACCCATCAAAATTGAGGCCAAACCAGCGTCCACCACTTGTTGGCCCCAAGCGATAAGCGTGAATGGAATTGCGTTTCCAAACAAACCCACAAGCACCAGCAAAAGGAGAGTTCGGCCGGTAAGGCTTATGCGTTCGCCCATGAAAACCGCTATGACGCAAAGTAAAGCCGCGCCCAGAAATAGCCGGATCATGCTCATTGTAGCGGGAGGAAAATCTTCCAAAGTGAACGCAATCAACGTGAACGATCCGCCCCATATTGTAGCGAGAGCAAGCAACAATGCATAATCGAATGCGGTGGCAGATGATCTAATCGTAGCACTCATGATGCCCGCGCCTTTTGATATTCAGGCTCAGCAATAGCGTGAAGAGAAGATCCGAAAGTATTGAATTGACTCTGGTTCATTCCTTTTAGCTTCATCAGCGCGCCAATACGCTCAGGATGCCGCTTTGAAACCAATAACGCGCGGTCATTTGTTCCGGTAGCACTAGAGGGACGGCTTGAAATCACCTCGCGGCTGACCACGAAGTCCTGTGCCGCACATACTTGTGCTTCCGTAAGTGAAACCGATCTTTCGCGTGCCCTCTTGTAACAAGCGAAAACGGCCATAACTGCCGCAGCTTCGCCCTTCGTGTTACGAATTGCAGCAATATCCTGAACACCTGCGACAACTGGATTGGCACTACGCGCATTATCAGGTGCAGTAGCAACATCGGTGGATTGTTCTGCAACAGGCGTATCTGTATCCGACGTCTCTTTTCCTTCGGCAACCGCATCGGCATCAGGAACCTGTGATCCCTCCGCACTTGTGTCACCGGCGTCGGCAACAACGTTGCCGTCAGCATCAAGAACTTGCAGCCCTTCCGCATTGGTGTCGCCACCATTGGTAACAATGTTGCCATCAGCATCAACAACCTGCTGCCCGTCCTCAGTGGCGTTGCCAGCACTTGAACTATCGGTTCCAGTTGCACTCGAAAGCGTGCCAGCGGTGTCTGTGCTGCCCGTTTGGCAGCCAGCTAGAATTGCCAACAAGCTGACGATTAAAAAGGTGCGCAACATGATCAAACCAGTTCTTTGCCTTTCTTGTCGATCGCTTTCGCGATTACGTCATCGCTGGCTTCGTCTGGCAACAACATTTCATTATGAGCTTTGCCGGAAGGGATCATTGGGAAACAATTGGCAAGGTTCGCAACGCGGCAATCGAAGATCACCGGCGCATCAATATTGATCATTTCATCAATGGCATCTTCCAATTCGCCCGGATTTTCACAGCTCATACCAACACCGCCATAAGCCTCTGCGAGTTTCACGAAATCTGGGAGCGCCTCAGAATATGAGTTTGAAAGTCGGTTGCCATGCAGCAACTGCTGCCATTGTCGGACCATGCCCATATATTGATTGTTCAAAATGAAGATCTTCATGGGAAGACCAAATTGAACTGCAGTAGACATTTCCTGCATCATCATTTGAATGGAAGCATCGCCAGCAATATCAATCACCAATGCGTCTGGATGCGCGACCTGAACACCCATCGCTGCCGGCAAACCATATCCCATAGTACCCAAGCCACCCGATGTCATCCAACGGTTTGGTTTCTCAAATCCAAAATATTGGGCAGCCCACATTTGGTGCTGGCCAACTTCAGTCGTAATGAAGGTATCCTTACCAGAGCGCATTGCGCCAGTGTGTAAGCACTCAATGGCATATTGCGGCATGATCACGCTATTCGATGACGTATAAGCCAATGAATTTCGCGCTTTCCACTTTCGAAGTGTGTCGCGCCAGGGTGCAAGTTTTTTATCTTGATCCTGCGCCTTCGCAGAACGCCAAAGCTTCAGCATATGCTCAAGAACATTGACCACATCGCCGATGACACCTACGTCCACATGCACAATCTTGTTTATCGATGTGGGATCGATATCGACATGAATTTTCTTGGAGTTTGGGGAGAAAGCATCAATCCGTCCAGTGATCCGGTCATCGAAACGCGCGCCGATGTTCAACATCACGTCACAATCATGCATAGCCATGTTTGCCTCGTAGGTGCCATGCATTCCCAACATACCCATCCAATGCTTCTTGATTCCGGGGATTGGTGCTCAAGGCGGTAGCTTAGAAGCATCGGTCCAACATGGAGGCGACTCAGTTGCAGGGCCGCTGATTAGCTCATCGCGCGGCATCATCTATGCGGGGACTGGGTACGATTTTGCAGATGAGGCTCGCAAGGCCGCCATTGAATTACGAGACAAGATTAACGCAATGCGCTAATCGTTTATCTAACCAGAGAGAGACATGAAACCACTATTTAACTTTGAAGAAACCAATATGCCCGAGGAAGTTCGCGGAATTTTGTACGGGCAGGATATTTTATCCGTCTCGCAGTTCAACAAAGATGTGATTGAATATGTGTTTACCCGGACGCTTGAAATGCGCGAGATGGTTCAAAAACAGGGGACGGCCGACCTGCTGAAAGGAAAAGTTGCCGCCTTTATTTTCTACGAACCGAGCACCCGCACAAGCTCATCCTTCATTGCAGCGACTCAACGGCTGGGTGGCGGGATTATTCCGATCACATCTGGCGTTAGCTTTAGTTCTGTGAGCAAGGGGGAAACGCTGGAAGACACGATGCGGGTTTTGCAACAGTATGCAGACGTAATTGTGCTACGCCATCCGCAGATTGGGGCGGCAAAACGTGCGGCCGCGGCCGCGGATGTCCCCATCATTAATGCGGGAGACGGGCCGGGCGAACACCCAACGCAGGCATTGCTAGACCTGTTTACGATTCGAGATGAGCTCGGCAAAATCGACGGCTTAAAAGTAGCCATGGTGGGCGACTTGCGCTACGGCCGGACGGTCCACTCACTCACCCGCTTGCTCATGCAATATGATGTGAAACTACGCTTTGTATCGCCTGAAATTTTGCGCTTGCCCTTGAACCTGATGAATCAGGTGATCGATGCCAAAATAGACGTGCGAGAAACCCACAACATCGCCGACGTAATCGAAGATGTTGACGTGTTGTACATGACTCGGGTTCAGAAAGAGCGTTTTACCGATCTTGAGCA
>JBCDFK010000301.1:0-3978 GCA_039178065.1 Pseudomonadota bacterium
CCCACGTTGGATCAATTTGCCTATGCAGGATTTGCTCAGATTGAAGTTCCAATTGATGAGCGTTTAAAAGTTTCTGCGGGTGTGAGACATGAAGAAATCGAAGTCGATGTCGGAAGTTTTTTAATTGACCCTAATTTTATGACTACATTTGCGTTTACACCCGGTGTTGGTGGCACAGTTGACTTCAGTCAAACGGTTTACAACGTAAATTTTTCTTATGATGCGAATGACTATTTGCAGATATATGGTGGATTTTCCCAAGGCTTTACGATCGGTGATATCGGTAGATCATTGACGGATCAGACATTCGCATTTGGAGATTTGGAATCAGAAGCTCAACTCACAAACAATGTTGAGGTAGGCCTCCGCATGAATGGCGATGCTTGGGACGCAACTGTCGTTGCGTTTGCAAGTGAATCGACGGGTGGTGAAACGTTTGATCAGAACTTGAACATCCTTGTTCAACCAGAGCTTATTCGGGGCGTGGAAATAGCGGCAAATGCGCAGGTGAACGACAATCTGCTAATTGGCGGTACTTTTGCTTATCTTGATGGTCGGGTTGATACCAATGGTGATGGTATACTTGATCAAGGTTTGCCAGCCACTAGAATTCCACCAACCAAGATCACCGCCTATGCGGAGTTTGACCCTACTGATTGGTGGAAAGCGCGCATTCAAGGGCTCTATGTAGGTTCTAAAACACAGACTGAACCGCTTGTTTTTGGCGGTGCTCGGGATATTGAAAGTTATTTCCTGGTAGACTTCTACTCTTCTTTCGATGTCGGTGCCGGTACGTTGGATGTTGGCATTAAAAATCTGTTTAATGAAGAATACGTGCCGCTGATTAATCAGGCGTTTAATTCTCAGTTCTCAGAGTTTCGAGGGCCTGGAACAACGGCAAGCTTTCGATATACGATAGAGTTCTAGGCCTCGGACGGTGTTTCAAAACATCAAAGTATTGGTGCTTCTTGCACTCTTAAATTTGACCGGTTGCGGGTTGTCGCTCGCATCCGGTTTTCCGGTCTCGATTGAACATAAATACGGTACCGCTCTGATTGAGGCAAAGCCCGAACGTGTGGTTTCAATTAGCTACATCGGGCATGATTTTCTTTTGTCACTTGGTGTGAAGCCCATTGCTTTACGTCGCTGGTACGGCACTGACCCATACGGTGTATGGGCATGGGCGCAGGATGCATTGGGTGATGCAAAGCCGTTCGTCATGCAGGGCGAAATTGACGTTGAGCGAATTGCTCTACTGAAACCAGATCTAATAGAAGCACAGTGGTCTGGAATGACAGAGAAAGAATATCGACTTCTCTCTTCGATAGCGCCGACCATTGGCCCCCAAAAAGGGGCAGGTGACTACGAGACTTCCTGGGTAGAGATGCTGCGACGACTTGGTTTGGCAACGGGAACAACCCAGTTGGCTGAAAGCATTGTTTCCGGTATCGACAAACGTTTTGCAGAACTTCGTGCCGCACATCCAGAATGGCAAGGAGCAACAGCAACGATGTCCTGGGCCGGAACAATAGGTGCCTATACCAGCCGTGACATTAGAGGACAGTTTATAGAACAGCTGGGGTTTATAATTCCGGATGCGGTCAACAATTTAAAAGGTGGCAATCCATACTTTTCACCAATACCAGATGAAGATTTTTCGCCACTGGATGTAGATGCTCTGATCTGGCTGGATACTGGCGGTTCAGTTTCTAAACTTAAAAAAACGCCACTTCGTTTCACGATGCAGGCTTACAAAGAAGGCCGTGAAATATATGCTGATCCTCTGCTTTCATCAGCACTTTCCCACTCAAGTCCACTAAGCATCGAATACGCAATTGATCGTCTCGTGCCATTGCTGGAATCGGCAATGGACGGAGATCCTGATACTCCAGTTGCTTCCTCAATGGAAGTCGGGCTGGTGCCGGAAAATTGAAGAACCGAAATGAAAACAGCCACCAGCAAAAATAACGTGTTCGACCAAAGAAAAAGTATCCTGGCTATGACGGGCGTTCTTATATTGGTTTTGGTTGGACTGTCATTGAAGTTTGGCTACCAATCGTTGGATTTTGATCAGATATTGGAAGCAATAGTTCAATATGATGCGAGCAATGCACAACACGTCCTTTTTGCAGAAATAAGAGTTCCCAGACTATATGCAGCCTGCATTGCGGGCATTGCTTTGGGGACTGCCGGGACGCTGATGCAGGTGCTTACCCGGAATCCACTTGCAGATCCGGGATTGTTGGGGGTGAATGCGGGGGCATCCTTAGGCGTTGTTATATCAATTCTGGTGCTGGGCATGACGGACCCATCGCAATATGTCTGGACCTCGCTTGGTTTTGCTTTTCTTGTCTCTGTCATTGTGTTCTCAATCGGGGCGAACCAGACTGTAAGCCCAACACGTTTAATCATCGCCGGGGCGGCCATCATGGCGGTATGCATCGCCATCATACAAGCATTGCTTCTTGTAAGCAGGCAAACATTAGATACGTATCGTTTTTGGGTGCTTGGCGGTTTTGACGGGGTTCAAATTGAGACGTTGGTTGTGTTGTCCCCTCTCTTTCTGATGGGAACAATAATAGCTGCGATTTGTAGCCTCTGGTTGAACGCACTTGTCCTTGGAACTGATACTGCAAAGGGGTTGGGTTTACGCGTTGCCGTTGTGCAGATTATGACCGGAATCTCAATCGTAATTCTCTGTGCTGCAACTGTTGCCATGGCTGGTCCAATTTCATTTGTTGGACTGGTAAGCGCACATATCGCGCGCCGATTTGCAGGTGCAGATGTTAGATGGATGCTTGTCCTATCTTCACTAGTGGGGGTTGTTTTGTTGATCGCCGCTGATTTGGTTGGTCGAACCCCATTGTTTGGTGGCAACATGCAGGCTGGTGTTATGTCTGCCATAATCGGCGGCCCTGTTTTGATCTGGATAATAAGAAACAAGGGGCTCGTCAGAAATTGATAATACGGCTTCCATTTCTTTCTTTCAGATTAACCTACCGATCCCTGATTGTCCGCTTATCGCTATCAGTCCTGCTTGCTAGCGGTTTCGTTTTGACACTTCTGCTGGGTACATATCCATTGTCATTGGGAGAAGTTGTCTCTCTTATTTTTGATGACGGTGATCCGATACGCCACATGATTGTCATGGAAAACCGTATGCCACGGATATTAACCGCGATAGGCAGTGGCATCGCATTTGGTATAGCGGGCGCGTTGTTTCAAACCATGTTGCGTAATCCACTGGCATCTCCAGATTGGATTGGGTTTACATCCGGAGCGAGTTTCGGCGCCTTGATGGCAATTTATTTTTTTGGCGGCTATCTGGTTTTCGGGGCATTAGTTGGAGTTGTAGTTACATCAGTTGCAGTTATTGCTCTGGCATTGGACAACGGACTTAACATCAGGAAACTGATCATCATCGGTATTGGTGCAAACCTCACAATTGGTGCTGCCGCTGATCTTCTCCTGTCGAGGGTCGATCTTATGACGGCGGCTGATATGGCCAGGTGGCTAGTCGGCTCACTCAACAGTCGCGATTGGACGGATGTTCAATTGATTTGGCTGGGAATATTAATCCTTAGCCCCGCTGTATTTGCATTGGAGTTTCCGCTCAAGCGACTTATGCTCAGTGACAACACTGCGACCGGACTTGGGCTGAATATCTTTAATGTCCGCATTTGCACATCCGTAGTGGCGGTTATTCTTGTAGCGCTGGCTGTTAGCGTAGCAGGACCATTGCCATTTGTTGCTTTTGTTTCTGCACCCATTGCAAAACGACTTGAGGGTGGCTATGCACCTGCGTTTTTGTCAGCGGCTTTAGTCGGCGGCATAATTGTTCTGTTTGCCGATTTCATATCGCGATTTACGCCAGTCATACAATTACCAACAGGTGTTTTTACCGCGCTTATCGGCGCGCCAATCTTAATTTGGTTGCTTGTTCTTCAAACCAGAAATGGAAGGTTCCAATGACAACGG
>JBCDFK010000302.1:0-3974 GCA_039178065.1 Pseudomonadota bacterium
CTTCGACAATGGATTCGATAAATCATCAGGACAGGCTCGAATAAATTTTTGTGAGAATGGTGATAAAAGGACCGTGTTATCCGCTAGCGAACAAAATTCGCAAGGCATTGTGGACGGATGGTGCGACCCGCCACTGCCAGTTTTATCGCAGATAATGGGAAGGGTGCCGTCGGGCAACGTGAATTGTGCAGCATAGGCACGCTGGTCAAATCCGATAGGTGTGTTGACTTGATGCGTGTGCACCGTGTGCGCAAAGGCGGCAAGAACCAGCGATACCACTAGCATCGCGCGTGCGGCGAGGCTGGCAAAATTGGTTTTGGTCAAACGCTTGATCAAGATCAGGTCTCCTGCAGCATTTGATATTGAGTTTGCAACTTGCTGCCAACCGTCTTTTGATGCGCAAATTGTCTCAAGGTATCTTTGGCTTGCGATTGACCAGCCAAACGCCAATCACCACGATGATTGTGCCAAGTACAAAAGGTGCTGAGATTTCTTCTCCAAACAGCAGCCATGCTTCGATTCCAACCACTGCAGGGATCAAATAGATGAGCGAGGCTGCGCGGCTGACCTGACCTTGGCGAATGAGGAATAGAAGAAGCGTTATAGCACCGAGCGATAGACCAAGAACTGACCAGATCATCGCTAGTATTGACTGTGTGTTCCAATCTACGTGCATTGGTTCGAGCAGCATCGCGAAGGGCAAAATGAAAATGAATCCGCCGAAAAATTGTATACCAGCGATCGGAATTAAGTCGCCCTCTTGCAAAAAGCGCTTTTGATAAATGGTGCCTAATGTTACTGCAATCATAGAAAGCACATTGGCACCGAGCGGTAAGAGTGATGTGCCCAGGCTCGATCTATCGAGTAAACTGAGGCTGGGTCCAATCGCAATAATCAGCCCGATGAAGCCCAATACGAGACCGAGTTTTTGATTGCCAGCTAGGCGTTCTTTGACTGCCCAATATGCAATTGCTGCGGTTAGCAATGGTTGAATGGCAGCCAAAACACCCGAGATAGAAGCGGGAACACCTTCATTGATGGCCCACCAAATGCCGCCCAAATACACGCCATGCAGCAAGACACCCGAAAATACGCCATGTAACCAACCGGTTAGTGTTGTCGGCCATTCCGCTTTCATGAGCAAAGCAATGGCCGCAAATACAAAGATGGCGATGAAAAATCGGTAGGCCAAGAATGTTAGTGGATCAGCATTGAAAGAAACGTATTTGGCCACGATCCAGCCAGTTGACCAGATGAGCACAAACAAGGCAGGCGCCACGGTTTCGAGCTTAATGCCGTTTGCCATCGTGTAATTCCAAATCTACTTAGGGTGATGCGTGATGCTGGATTTGCATCAACGGTTCCTCGCTAACAATAAGTAGCTTTCTTCCAGCTCATCCTCAAACCAAATTAATTGAACCGCTGGAGGCCACTGAATCTGCGTATCACCGTTTGGCTCAATTGGGCTACTGCAGAATTGTCACCCATTCAATTTGGCAAAATCCAATTGGATATATGCCTCAGATGCGTTTGGACTTCATGCTCGCTGAGCATGCTCAGTTTTTCGAAAATGCACAAATCTCTTGTGTGCGAGTGGAACCGTTGTGTTGACGCCAAGGAGCGGCCCAATAGGGTAAAACTTAACCATGCTAAAAATCGGGGTATGTCGTTTAGCTTTTTGATTTTTGCGTTGAACTAGATTTGGGCCGAATTCGGAACGGAAAATGACTAGACTTGAATCAGAAACACTCGATTTCGATCCTGTGGAATCTGTAAGCCAGCTGAGAAATGCAAACGATGTCAATTGGGCTTGCGCAGTTCTTGCCCAACAGCTGCGCATGGCAAATTTTGAGCTTCTGTCGATCAAGTTTTGCGATTTACACGACGAGAAGCCAGCCATTCGGCCCTATGGCGCTTATCCGCAGATAATGTCTAATCTTGCTGTCGATTTGCGCGACACCGGCGGTTGCCCAATTTCCAAGGAAGCGCAGAAGAGGCTCACACCCTTTGATGCGATGGCGATTCAACAAGCCGAACATTATGATTTTCTGAGCAAGCGCTTTTTGCAAGAATTGAGAAAAATGAACCACGCGCATATTGCCGTGATTCCAATCGTATTTGGACGCGGGCTAGCGGTTTACACGGTCGGCTTAAATGAAAGCAGGTTTGAGGGCCAAGTGAGGGAAGCGCTCATCGGCCTCATTTGTAATGCCACTGCTGCCTTGATCGGGCAATTTCCTGATGTGTCAAAGCTGTTTGAAGCAAAAGAACTATCGAGTAATGAAGCGCGCTGCATAATGTTGGGTTCCAACGGTCATTCGGATTTCGAAATAGGCACAATTTTGGGCTTTAGCGAGTTTGTTGTGAAAGAGATATTCAAAAATGCGGCGCAAAAGCTCACTGCAAAAAATCGCTCCCATTTAACGTCTCTGGCCTTGGCAAAGGGCGAAATATCAAATGTTCAGTGTACCTTGGTGAGCAATCAATAATAGCAATTGAGAATTGGGCTGGCTAGGCACGTAATGTCTGGTCCGGCAAAGGTCGGGTCATGCTCAGACTGATTTTGCACAGACCGGTTTTGCGCGCGACGATTCTGGTGCATCGCGGCCCGATAAGCGTGTATTTGTAAAAACTTGTAAAGATGCCTCTCTACGTACTTTTACTGCGCGTGAGTGCTGGAAAGCCGACGCTTACGTTACATTTTTATGCGTCAGATAATTCTTAAATATATTACCTTTCCCTAAAGTAAAAGTAAGAATTATATTAGGTAAAATATTGTAAATAAATCACAAATACGTTTTAAATTTGTGTAAAATTAATACTTATAGAAATATATATTGCGCAACACTGTTACAAATGAAACTTAACCGGTCGGAATTTGTATCGACGGAGAGCCACGACTGCTCTGTCTCAAATCGTGACATTTGTGGCCTGTGAGGGTTGGGCCAAGAAAAATAAGGCGGAGAGTAATAGGGCTGAGGATAGCAGGGTTGATGGGTAGGTGTTGGACATTACGAGTGGTGCGCCAGAGCGTTCTATCGTGGCGATGCATATCTCGGCATGGTCTGCGGTCACCAAATTTGCCGGATTATTCCAAAATTGAGCGGCAGCGCTTTGCTGCCTTAACGGTAACACTGTCCGGCCAGCTGCCTGGCGATTCAAGCATCAAATTTGACAAATAATGAGAGGGTATTCGCGTGGATAGCTGTAATCAACTCTGTGACAACAAGAGCTTGGCAATTCGCGCGATGGCGGTTCAGGCCTTATGTCGTTTTGTAGCAATTGTCACTTTGGCAACAGGCCTTTTTATGGCGCAGCCGATCAGCAGCGCGCAGGCGCAGTCGATAATTTTTGACAATTTTCCAGATGATATCATAGAGGAAACATTTGAGCGTGATAACAAGAAAGTTGACTTCCAAACGGTGGAGACGACCGCTCGTCACCCAGGTGGGCGCGACGTTACAGGCCCTGAGTTCACGATCCCCAATGGTAGTGGCGGAACGACCTCCATTACCAGCCCCTATGAGTTCCCGGTTGACACGACGGTGGTGACAGTCACAGCGCGGGATCCTCTAAACAATCCGACGTCCGAGACGTTTGAAGTAACTATTCTCGAGGGTGCCGGCCCTGTGTTGGATCCAGTATCGATCGCATCTGACAATGCGGACACCTCGCTGGCGAAGGAGCGCGATATGATCACACTGAGCTTTACGTCGGATGAACCGCTGGGGGAGACACCTGCTGTGACAATTGCAGGACAGATGGCGAGCGTGACCAAAACACCGAATACCAACGAGTATAAAGCCACAATCGATGTTGACTCCAATACACCAGAAGGGATCGTGTCATTCGTGATCGGCGGTCTTAAGGATGCGCTCGGAAATCCGAGCGAAGATATTTCTTCGACGACCGACGACTTATATGTGGAGGTGGACACCACAGCACCGACAGCGACTGTTGAAACCTTGATAACC
>JBCDFK010000303.1:0-3958 GCA_039178065.1 Pseudomonadota bacterium
CCTCCGAACGGTGGGGGTTAATCCTTTTAGTTCGCTGTTGAAGTCAACCTCTGATATCCTTTGGATAAGTGGAATACAGCTAGACACCCTTTGAACAGCTCCGAGACTATTTACAGTCAAGAGTCCGAATCCGTGTTCAATCAACTTCTTCGCCTCAGAGTGGCCTCCACTGGTCAAATATGCTTCCTCAGGGCAAACGCAATAAACCGAAATTGGAAAGTTTAAATCCAGAATGTCCATTCGGCGCATCGAAAGAATTTGCGGGTAAGGATTCTCCGAAATCTCAGCCAACACTGTAAGATGAGTTTGAACTTTGAATTGGAGTGACGGAGTCCAATTCAGATTACGATCCAGTTCTTGATCAATCTTGATTGTCGGGTTTTGGTAATAGTCAGCGAAGTAAGATTTTGCTGAATCCTTGAGAAAGTCAGTTCCAGAGGTAAGGCCAGCGTTCATACCTACATCCCCAGAATTCGACCAAGAACGCGGTGCAGTTCTTCAAATGATTTTAGTAGCTCCTCATCAAGTTCGGACTTTTGGTGCTCTTTCTCAACATCTTCAATAAAGCTCATCAACGATTGGACAGAACGACCAACCCGCTTCTCAACATACTCAAATTGCACCGCCTCAACATAAGCTTCGCGTATTGAAGTCTCTCTGCTGGCGTCGAATACCTTATCAAGTGCTCTCTTAGCTTGGTTCTGAGCAATGCCCAGTCCATCCACCGCTGTAGCAATTTTCGACAGTTGCCGAAAGTCTGTGACAGCAGAAATTTTTCCTTCCCTGAATTTCTCAATCAGTGTGTCTCGCATTTCTTCGAGCTTTGGGGCATACTCAGGTAAGCGGTTTACGACGGTCTTTAATGACCTCTCCATTTCGATGAAAAAGTCTTCGGAAAGCCTTTGCTGAAGCTTCGGTTTATCAAGTTCACTCAGCAGCATTGACTTGAAACGGTCCGGCAAGTCTATTAAAAGCTGGCAGCGGCGGATCGCGCCTCGTGTCAAGCCAGTCAATTCAGAAAGAATAATTTCGTTCGGGAGTTGACCGTTCTCTCTTTCGTACAGTGCTACAACGCGCTCGAGTTTAGACGCAATGGTAAAGTAGTCCCACTGCTCACGCAACGCATGAATATTGTACATTAGAACCAAGTTTTCTAACTCGGATGGTCGATCTTGGATGATTGCTGGAATTGATTTAAGGTTCAGCTTCTGAGAGCAGCGCCATCGTCTTTCGCCATCCAAAAGCGTATAGTGTTCTCCATCTTGAAATACGGTTATCGGCACTTGTATTCCATGCCGGTCAATGGAAAGCATTAAGCTCTCCATTTCTTCCTGACGAAACACAAGTCTAGGGTTTTCTGGATTTGGTCGAACTTGGCTCGGCGACAGATTTTTTAGAATTTGCCGTGTGCTCTTATTTGCCATTAGCAATACGCTCTATAGATAACTTCGGTCACGTTCTGTTTTCCTGGGCCTTTTGAGGCACCCATAGTCGAATGCTGGTGGTTAATCTCTGTTACTTGAGGCTCTCGACCATATACGCTTTTTATCTTCGCCGGGAGGCGTTCGCGCGACTCTTTGAGCAAACCATTTGTTGGGTAGCTTAAAATGAGTTCCGCCCCAATTTCAGCGCAGTTGGCGATCAACCTGTCAAATGCGCCTGAAACACGTGAAGATAAACAAAAGTCAGAGACAGATCTATCCGGTCTATACCTTCCTTTGCCCTCTACTGTTGGGTAGTCATACAGAAGTAGCGTTTCATATAAGTGATAGTATCGAGAATATTGGTCCGAGGTGTATGGTGGATCGGCGTAAACAACTGATGGTTTCTTCCGGCCATCTTTACCAAGACTGGCGATCGTACTGTTAGCATCTCCCCGCAGTGAAATATTTTTCAATCTCCAGTCTCGTGTCCCAACCGGGAAAAGTGCCTCGAGTGCAGATAGAAAGTTGTCTTTTATCGACTTTTGCCTTTGGAGAGCAAATCGCCGAATATTTGAAGCCTTTGGAGTCAATGGTTGAGCAAAGTGTCCGGTACTGTTCGTACACCGGTTCATAGCAACGGCCAGTGCGAGGACTAACCATTGATGCTCGTCCTCATTTATTTGGCCCTCGGCTTTTGCGGCATCAATGGCAGATCGTATTGCGTCAATTTCGATACTCTGCAGAAGACCGAAGTAAGACCCAGCGTAAGCATCTCTGAATAGGGTTGCGTCACCTGTGTCGTGGTAGGTTCCCTCTAGCGTGCCTTGCTTGCTCCATTGAGCGTAAACGAGATTCAAGCTTTCTGCGTCTTCGTTGAGCAACGCTCGATTTTCAGCGGCAATCCTTGATGATGCGATACCTACTTGTTTTGCAACATGGCTTGAATAATGCGCATTGATATTTGCAACCGTGTCAAGACGGGAGGGTGGATTCGTCATAGAACAAAAATGTGCGTGAGCGACGGATTGAGCAAAGTACTGAAGGTCGTTTGTCCATGTTTGCCGATGCGGCGCTACACTTTTGGCAACGGCACAAAGACCCGAAAAAACGTCAAGTATCGGACCTGCGGGCGATGAAGCCGCAATCTCTGCTACAACTGGAGCAAGAGCTTTCTTTGTCCCCATGTAGCTTATTGAAATAGTCACTCAAAAAATCCGTTTAAGGTTTTGGTTTTTGACCCATGATGCCTGTTATGGTGGTTGAACTGAATGTGATGCAGCTTTCGTCTGTGTGCAACCAGTACGAGAGCCATTGACGGCGACCATTGCGGAATTTGCGCTTATGTGACACTCCTGCAATTCGTCAAAACACACCGGTCGAACTCACATCGCTCACTCGACAGGAGCCGGTGCTTACGGCTTGGCGCTGAGGGTCCAAGGGATTCTTTGGCACGGGATTGTTCCACAAACCTAGTTCACAGAAACCGTAAAGATGAGTACTTCGAGTTTACTATTTGAGCTGGTTGGCTCAGCCATTCCCAAATCACTTGGCAGCTTGGCGGCGTTCTTGGCGGGTGTGGTGAAGATCACAAAGCGGTGGAAGCCTAAATCTTCGTGTTCGATGAGCGGGGCCAGATTGCCATGCTCGTCTTGTGGCAAGTCGAGATGGGTTTGCTCTGGCCCGATGTCTGCAGACAAGATTTGGCTGGTGCCATCCCGCCCCATGGGGACGCTATGCCATTTTCCCTGATAGCCTTGAAAGCATACAAGGGCGATGGATTGGCCTTGGTAGATATCGCTCAGCTTTAGTCTCAGCCCAAACGCCTGCCCTAGCTTTATCGTCGCCTGCGCCTTTGGCTGCTGGTTCACACGTTGCACGATCCCAAAGCGGCTGTCGGTCTCAGGTGTGATGATGGTCAGGGACATGTGGTCCGCATGCTCGTCCAACCATGCGGACCAAGGGTCATTCCCCGGTGCGGTGAACAAGCTTGGTGCGGCTTGATGGGCTTGGGCTGGATAACGCTGCTGCAGATGGTAGTGGAGCGCCATGGCTTTGCTCTGACTAATCTGTCCTTTGCGGAAGTTGGACATGTAGTCCGCGCCCAAGGCCATGGGCTGCCCTATCGCGTCATCCAGCAAGAGCTCAACAGACCGTCCTGTCAGGTCAGCCACATGACGTGCGGCCTTGTAGAGAAGCTTACGCTCATCGGTCGTCAGGGGCTCGTTTCTCATCATAGTTGGACCTTAAAGCCTCGTGCCGCAGGCACCAATCCGCCTTTGCACTCTTCACCCTGCCTCACCCGCAGAATACCTGAGCTTTACGCGCTTCATACGCTGTAAGCCTCTGTCATCGCTTGGGATTTCATAGAAATCCCTTGCGCAATGGTCGGTTTTATGAGATGATGTTCTGCTTTTGTTCGATTGCGCGCGGATAACCACTGGCCCGTGCTCAATGCTCAAAAGACTTCCCTCGTAACCCGGCCCCAGAACAAAGGAGACGCCCGCCATGTGCCCAGACACCCCTCAACCCACACA
>JBCDFK010000304.1:0-3942 GCA_039178065.1 Pseudomonadota bacterium
ATCACGGGAATATTTTAAGTGCTGGTACAACACGATTACCTATGTTCGTTCTGGCGATGGTGGCGCACAATTTGAGCGCCCCGTGGCAACGCCGGACCACTTGGTCGCTTCACTGCCGGAAAAATATACGCCGGATGCGGGCATATTTGGCGTATTCAGCCCGAGCAATATCATCAAGCATGAGTCGCACTATTATGCCTTTATCAAAGCCCAGACCTGGCCGGATCAAAAGCAACATACATGTTTGATGCGGACGGATAACTTGAGCGATCCGTCATCTTGGCGCTTCTGGGATGTTTTTGGTTTTGGTGGAGAGTTTGCCGATCCGTATCGTGACGACGAAGATAAATTGCGAAAAGGAACTTGTTATGCGATCGATCCCGATGACATCGCGCAGGTTTATGAGGGCATTAGTTGGAATGAAAAGCTCAATAAATTCGCTCTGATTGGCACCAGCAATGACCCGCAACGCGATCCAAACTATTTCGGTTTTTACTACGCATTATCGGATGACCTAATAAACTGGGAAAAACGCAAACCGCTTTTGGAAGTCCGGCTGCCGTGGCGAACCTCCAACCCCAATATACATGTCTATCTCTATCCAACGCTGATTGATCACGATAGCACCTCGCGCAACTTTGAAACCACGGGCGAAAATATGTATCTCTACTTCACCCGGTTGAATAATGGGCAATCGGGTCTCGACCGCGACTTGGTTCGAATGCGTGTGCGTGTGGTGGAGTAATTGATCCAGCAAATGTGACTATAGCGCTCGTACGCGATTGTTACGGGCATTATGCTCCAACTCAACCAATCCCAAAAGCTCCATGGTTGGCGAAACATAATTCGCGAACCGTCCGCGATAGCCTTTTCGCAAACCATAATAGCCGCCAACAGGGTTGTTTTTGGACCGGGCCCAATGCTCAAGCGTTCCTTCCTTGGTCGGTTTGCCTTCATCGGCATTGCCAAGAGGCATCCAATCGCCATACGCTTTGAGCATTTTGTGTGCGTCTTCCAGTGCCCGTAATTGGTATGACAGTCGTGTTTTACCAACTTGAACGACCAAAGCAGGAGGAATTTGCTCTTCATCCCTCCAGACTTCGAACTCCGAAGACAATGGCGGCGTTTTTAGTATCCAGGGATCATCCTGTGTACCAGATCCGTATGTGACGTCCGTCATTGTGTTTCAGCCTTTAATTTGAGTGCTTGCGCAAATTTAACAAAACTTGGTGTTAAATCGGGCATGGACTTGGTGATCATGTTCGACATTGGGCCGGTGAAAATCTCACACATATGAAATCTAGTTGCGCCAGAATTGGAAGTTAGCGTGAATGTTCGCGTGCCTGTAAACAGTCCAAGTGGCATGCCGCCCCGCCAAACCATCTTGCTTGGTCCATCTAAAGTCTCGACTTTCAGCGAAAATGCGCGGTTCGGTACAATCTCTGACCAGAGCTTGATTCTTGCATTATATGCAATCTCGCCTTCAATTCGAAGAATTCCAAAAGGTTCCGGCGTTTGCGGCATTTGCACTGTCAGCGCATGCCATACGACGTCGATAGGTGCGTCGATTTCTATTTCAGTTTCGTAAGTCTTCACGAGGCTTTCCTTTGTTGACGGAACGACCTCTAACAGCTCTAATATGACATCTTATGTCATGTTTGGATAACCCTATGCGCGCCGCCAGATTGTTGCAAATTATGTTACTTCTCCAGAACAGAGGGCGGCTAACATCTAAAAAACTGGCGGAGGAACTTGAGGTGACACCGCGCACGATTTTGCGTGATGTGGATGCGATGACCGAAGCCGGGCTGCCAATTATTGTGCACCAAGGCAATCGAGGCGGCATTGAACTTGGTTTCAATTATCGGACGCGGTTAACCGGATTGGCTCAAGATGAAGCCGAAGCATTGGGGCTAATTCTTGCGGCGGAAAACCCAATGATCGCGAAGATCGGCTTGGGTCATGCCGCTTTGAGAGCGAGAACAAAGTTAGTCGAGAGTTTCCCAGATATAACAAGACAACGTGTCTCGCAGACAATGGAGCGCTTTACCTTGGTCGCGGAAGATACTGTCGATGATCCTCGGATTCGCGCGTTAGCGATGGCTATTCGCGCGCAAACAAAGGTTCGCATTAGGTTTTCTTCAAAAACAGAACAAGAAATTCATCCGGTTGCTTTGGAATTGAATGGAGAAACTTGGTCAGTAAAAGACGCTCTCACTGGAGATTGGGTGCCTATAGGCGCATGGGGTCGATTGAATGTTTCTGCAATGCGTTTTTGATGAAATGATAGTTTTGGGGGCGCCAAAAATCACGCTTCTTCAATGTTCTTAAAAAATCGCCGACTATCATCGCGGATTGCCTGCTTTTTCTCATCGCTCATCCGGTCCAGCGTTCCATACATCATGCCCATGCGCTGATTGCTGGCAAATTTGGAACGGTTTTCGCCAAGAAAGTTCCAATAAAGATAGTTGAATGGGCAAGCCTTAGGGCCATTCTTCTTTTTCACAGAGTAAGAGCAGTTCTCACAGTAGTTCGACATTTTTTCGATATATGCGCCTGATGACGCATAGGGCTTTGAAGCAAAAACACCACCATCTGCATAGAGCGCCATGCCAACGACATTTGGCATTTCCGCCCACTCATAGGCGTCGTGATAGACCAGTAAAAACCAATTCTGTACTTGCGTCGGTTCAAGACCTGCGAGCATCGAAAAATTGCCTATGACCATCAGTCGTTGGATATGATGAGCGTAGGCATTTTGCTGGGTTTCCAAAATAGACTGTCTCAAGCAGTTCATATTCGTATTGCCGGACCAAAACCATTCGGGTAATGCGCGCGTTGCATTGAGCTGGTTACTGTCGGCATAATCTGGCATTTTCAGCCAATAGACACCGCGGATGAACTCACGCCACCCAATTATTTGCCTGATAAAACCCTCAACAGCATTCAGTGGCGCTACACCGTTGCGATAGGCCGTTTCCGCGGTTTCGCAACACTCGGTTGCATCTAATAGGCCGATATTGATAAGTCCCGACAAATGCGAATGATACATAAGCGCTTCGCCCTCAACCATCGCGTCCTGAAACGTGCCAAAGTCTGAGAGTGCATTGCTGGTGAACCAGCTGAGATATTCAAGCGCATCAGCACGCGTAACCGGATATTCGAAGGCTTCCAGACTACCAAAATGGCCCTCGAACCGATCTTTGACTAAGCGCAATACATCCTGCGTTATGGCATCTGATGGCCAATGCGGTCTTTCAGGAAAGACCATATGATCCTTAGGCGGTGTTCGATTTTCTTTATCGTAGTTCCACTTGCCGCCAACGGGAGCGTCACCTTCCATCAAGAAACCTGTTTTGCGGCGCATCTTCCGATAAAAATACTCCATCCGCAATTCCTTGCGTCCATCTGCCCATGCATTGAATTCCGCTTTGGTGGCGACAAACCTGTCATCGGCACGCAGATCGATCTGAATTCCCAACTTATCGGCCCAAGCGGTTTGCGCTTGCAGGACACGATACTCGCTTGCCTCGGTGGCCACGACTTTGCTCACCGAGTGATGTTGTACTGCGCGCGACAGCGCATCTGTGAAATCACCGGCATCATGTTCATCAAGTCGACGATAGACGACGGCAAAGCCTTCTGCCTTCAGCGTTTCGGCAAAGTGCCGCATGGCAGAAAAGATGAAAGCGAGCTTCTTTTTATGGTGAAGCACATAAGTGGCCTCTTCTAAGACCTCGCACATGAAGATGATGTCATTGGCTCTATCGACGTCGCGCAAAACGGATATATTGCGGGAAAGCTGATCACCCAGGACGAAACGCAGAGTCGTCATATTTCAGAAGCTTCCGCATATGCGCGACAATAGTCCGCCGCATCGCATTTGATTTGTCGCACCATCGTGTCGGCTAAACCCTGTTCTTGGCAATATGAAAATCAAAT
>JBCDFK010000305.1:0-3937 GCA_039178065.1 Pseudomonadota bacterium
CACCGTGCATAACGGGGCATTTGCCCATTTTTCCATCAACTTTCGCGTCCATGATAAACACTCCCAATTTTGGCTAAGTCTGTCTGATTTGGCTAAATTTGTCCGACGACCATCAAAGGTGCCGACGCTTGCTTTCATTGTTGCAGTTTTAATCAATAAGAACCAATTGTATTTTTGAGATTTTTCGATAAGATTTAATTATCATGATGACAATCAGGCAGATGCAGTATTTCGACGCGCTAGGGCGCACGCTTCACTTCGGGCAAGCTGCTGAAATTATGAACATTTCACAGCCAGCAATATCCACTCAAATTGCGCTCATGGAACAGGAGCTGGGGTGTGTTTTGGTCGAACGAACGCGCGGCGCAATCATTTTGACCGATGCCGGCAAAAAGTTGCTGCCGAAAATACGCCGCATTTTGCGCGAAGTGAAAACCGCGCAAGAAGATTTGGGAACGCATACGGGCCTGCTATCGGGTTCGTTACGTGTTGGGATCATACCAACCGTTGCGCCTTATATTCTGCCGCAATTCATCCCGGCATTGCGCGAGCAATACCCTAATCTTGAACTAAATGTGCGCGAGACAGTTACAGAAACGCTCACCCGCGATGTGATCTCAGGCGAGCTTGATGCCATTATTGCTGCCAAGCCGATCAAGAATAATGCGCTCCATGAAAGCACGTTGTTTGAAGATCGTTTTTTTATGGCTGTGTCGACCAACGACAATGATGTTTTGGTTTCGCCTATGTCGCAAGATCAGGTTTCGCTGGACCGTTTGCTTTTGCTTGAGGACGGACATTGTTTGCGCGATCAAGCGCTTGCGGTTTGTGCGGCGCGTGGTGAAAAGCGGCTTGTTAATTTCGGGGCGACGTCCATGCCCACACTCTTGCAAATGGTTGCGCATAATATGGGCCAAACCCTGCTGCCCGAAATCGCTATTCAAGCAGAGACCTCGCGCAATCCAGCAATTCGTATTGTGCCATTTGGTACGCCCGAACCGTCGCGGAGCATTGCACTTTATTGGCGCAAAGCCTGGGATCGGCAAGCCGATATGGCAGCATTTGGCGATGTGGTTCGGAAGGTGATGGGTAATGTGGTTAGCTTGTGACAAACATAATTATTAGATTCCAGCGCCATAGCTGAATCCATAAGACACTGAAAAAATAGTAATTTTAGTTGAACACGGTACTTCAAGCTATTTGGGAGAGCTATTTCTCCCCCAATGCTTAAGCGAACCAAGAGCTTGCAGGTGGCGGCTTTGTGTCATCGCGGCGTTGGCTTTGCCATCCATTGGGGTTGTGAAATATAATCTGAAACCTCAACCTGTAGCAGTTGGAGATTGCTTATGACCGATACCGCTGCATTTGAAAAAATGGAAAAAGATGGATGGGGTGACCCATCCGTTGCGAGAAGCTACGCGAGCGACTTTTCATTGGCCACCAGCGCTGTTGCGCAATCGCTGGCAGACAAAGTGATGGCCTCGGCTGGCTTGAAAGTCCTCGATTTATGTTGCGGCCATGGCGTGGTAGCGGCTGAGCTTTATTCACGAGGCGCTGCGGTTACCGGGCTCGATTTTTCAGCGGCCATGATTGCGCTTGCAAAAGACAATGTACCAAACGTGAAATTTGTGCAGGGCGACGCCTTGGATATGGATTTCCCTGACCAGTACTTTAACGCAATCACAATTGGCTTTGGTGTTCCGCATTTTCCAGATCATTTGCGGGGGCTAACGGAGGCCTTTCGGGTGTTAAAACCCAGCGGTCGGATCGCATTTTCAATCTGGCGAGGCAAGGGTTCGAGGGGAGCATTTGGCTGGCTATTTGATGCTGTTGGCCGGTTGGGGAACTCGGCTGTTACCCTTCCGCCTGGCCCCGACGCCCACATTCTTGCAGAGCGTGCCGAAGCAGAGGCGATGATGCGGAAAGCAGGGTTTGTTCAGACCGAATTGATCGACCTTGCCACCCGCGTGCAAATATCCGAGCCAGAAGCACTATTTGATCTGTTTGATCGTGGTGCTGTTCGCGCGGCATCCCTACTTGCGGGCCAATCGACGGAATGCCGCGATGCCATTCGGCAGGATTTAGCCGCGCGGGTGCGCGCTGAGGGTGTTAAAAACGAAGCGGGATACTTGGTTGAAACTCCTTCGGTGGTCGTTTCCGCATCGCGCAGCTAATAGTGCGTTTATTCGATTTGCTACGACATTTGGTTCTGAACAAAGTCCGCAAGTTTATCGAAGGCCTGGTTCCAACCGCCCGCACCGGCCGTTCCTTCCTGAACCCCTTTATGGGTCATCTTCATTGTGGTTTTTCCGTCTGATTCACTCAGTTCCACAATCACTTCGGTAATATCGGGATGGCCCGCAGGCATACCCATGCTTTCCGGTGAGATGATATTGCCATCGGCGTCACACATGCTTTCCGTATAGACGAGACGCGTGGGCTTGTTGATCTCCTTATAGACGCCCGTGAACCACATACTCATGGTTCTTTCAGGAGACTTCATCTCCATACAAATCTTGCGTGTGCCGCCTACAGTCACATCCATTTCAGCGACGGGCACTGACATACCCATCGGGCCATACCATTGTTTAAACATTTCGGGATCTGCCCACATGCTCCAAATCGTATCGATTGGGGCATCGAATTCGCGCTCCACTTGCACCCATTTTGGCTCGTCATTCATCTTTATGATCCTTCATGTTTTTCAAAATCTTTTCCATCACATCAAAACGTGCTTCCCAGATATGACGATATTGGTCCGTCCAAGATGCCACCGCTTCGAGGGGCTTTGCATTTAGGGTGCAGGGTCGAAACTGAGCGTCTTTTCCACGCGTTATCAAGCCGGCATTTTCCAATACTCTGATGTGTTTGGAAATCGCTGGAAGGCTCATATCAAAGGGCTCAGCCAAGGCGTTCACAGTGGCCTCACCTTCCGCCAATCTCGCCAGAATGGCACGCCGGGTTGGGTTAGCTAATGCCGCGAAAGCTGCATCTAGTTGCTCGGTTGGTGTCATAATGTCTCGCGTCGATAAATGTTCATCGTGATGCCCATATCAGTGACATTCGACCGGGTGAGCTTGAATGACGACAATGGCGTGGTATCGGCAAATAGCTTTCGACCGGTCCCCACAACCACTGGAAATGTCAGAAGGCGAAGTTCACCAATCAGATCATGTGCAAGCAGCGTTTGGATGAGCTCGATGCTGCCGTGAACCTGCAACCTTGGTCCATCCTGTTTTGATATCGCCCTTAGCGAAGCCACGACGTCACCGCTTATCAGCTGTGAATTTGTCCAGCCGGGTTCTTTTAGAGAATTTGAGACAACTAACTTAGGGGCGTTGTTAAGCAGCTCCGCATGTGCAGATTTCGGTGCGCTCGACCAATGCGGCATGAACATCTCGTAGGTTTTGCGCCCAAACAAGAATGAAATCGGCGCTTCCATCAATTCGCCATTCACCAATTTCATGGCATCGTCGAAATACTCAGCCATCCAGCCGCTATGTTCAAAGCCGCCCGACGGGTCTTCGCCCGGCTGCGTAGGCCCTTGAGCCACACCATCGATCGAAATGAATGACAATATCGATATCTCTCTCATATACACACATTAAACCACTTAGTTAATAAATCAAGTGGTTAAATACAAAATTCATTTGAACGCGCGACATAGCCCCCTTTGAGGACTTCACCAGAATTAGAAATTTGATTTGAAGTTAGCTCTAAGCGACTAGTTGCTCGTCAGCGATCACGCTTTTCTTGCGGCGGCGCTTTGTCGTGTTCGCAAAAATGGTTTGGTTCCGGCCATGTTCTTTTGCTCTGTAAAGCGCTTCATCGGCTTCATTGATTGCCTGCTCAACGCCATCATAGGCATCCTTCAATGATCCGCCGATCGAGACTGTGACACTGAACGTCAGGTCTTTGACTTTGAAGGCATGATTGG
>JBCDFK010000306.1:0-3922 GCA_039178065.1 Pseudomonadota bacterium
CAAAGCCAATCCTTTACCGGTTGGTGGGCACAAAATTTCGGTACACCAAACTTTGCGGCCCATGGTGGTTTTTGTTCGGTCAACATGGCTGCAGGCGGCATCTACACATTTGGTGGCGCATTCTGGGAGTTTGGAGCGCCTGATTGGGCAAAGACCGAACTCTTTATGATTTTTGGCGTTGCTGAAGATCACGATTCCAATCCTATTAAAATCGGTCTTTCGAAGCTCAAAGCGCGCGGCAAAAAAATCATCGGTGTGAACCCTGTTCGTACCGGCTATAATGCTATTGCCGATGAATGGGTCGGCATCACGCCCGGTACCGATGGCTTGTTTATTCTTTCGATTGTGCATGAGCTGTTGAAAGCCGGCCGCATCGATGTGGACTACCTTATCCGCTACACCAACGCGCCATGGCTCGTAATCGACGATCCAAAAGCTAAGGATCACGGCCTTTTC
Organism: Pseudomonadota bacterium; assembly: GCA_039178065.1. Classification (GTDB taxonomy): domain Bacteria; phylum Pseudomonadota; class Alphaproteobacteria; order Rhizobiales; family Rhizobiaceae; genus Ahrensia. The sequence goes on from JBCDFK010000306.1 coordinate 457, forward strand.
TTGCGTGACAAAGATGGTAATCCGCAAGTGATTGACCGAAAGACCGGCAAGGCTGTCGCTTACAATAAGAAAAATGTAAAACCAGACTTGCAGGGTGAAGTTGTCCTCAAAAAAGGACGCAAAGCGGTTCCGTCGTTCACAATGCTTGCGGGCAAATATCTTGATGAAAAATATTCGCCCGAAAATGTGGCGACTGAAACGGGCGTTCCCGCTTCGCAAGCCCGCCGCATTGCTGCGGAAATTGCCCATGCTGCTTTTGAAAAAGAAGTCGTGATCGATCAGCCTTGGACCGACATGAAGGGCGAACACCATGAGAAAATGATCGGTCGCCCGGTTGCCTTCCACGCGATGCGCGGCATTTCTGCTCATTCCAATGGCTTCCAAACCTGTCGTTCGCTCCACTTGCTGCAAATTTTGATTGGCTCCATTGATAGCCCTGGCGGTTTTCGCTTCAAACCACCCTACCCGCGACCGGTTTCTGCGCAGCCTTCGCCCCATGGCGGCAATATTCCAAACACGCCGCTCAAAGGCCCACAACTGGGCTTTATGCGTGGTCCTGAAGGTCTGCTTCTTGAAGAAGACGGCGTAACGCCCCAGCGCATCGACAAGGCTTATTCCTGGGACGCACCAATGTCGTCGCACGGCTTGATGCATATGGTGATCGCAAACGCTCATGCGCGCGATCCATATGGTATCGATGTGTTGTTCATGTACATGGCCAACATGTCATGGAACTCGTCGATGAACTCATCTGGCGTCATGAAGATGCTGACCGACAAAGATGAAAATGGCGAATATGTCATTCCGAAAATCATCTACTCAGACGCCTACTCTTCTGAGACGGTTGCCTTCGCTGATCTGATTTTGCCAGATACGACCTATCTTGAGCGTCATGACGCGATTTCCGCACTCGATCGTCCAATCTCGGAACCAGAGGCATTGTGTGATGCAATTCGCTGGCCGGTTCTTGAACCAGACCGCGATGTGCGCGGCTTCCAGTCCGTATTGCTCGATCTCGGTGGACGGCTTGGTCTTCCAGGTATGACCAATGAAGACGGTACAACAAAGTTTGCGGACTACGCCGATTACATTCAAAACCACCAACGCAAACCGGGCATTGGTCCACTTTTGGGTTGGCGCGGTGAAGACGGCAAGAAAACGGGCCGTGGCGAACCAAATCCTAATCAGATCGACGCCTACATTGAAAATGGCGGCTTTTCTGAAACCCATGTGCCTGAAGAAGCGCTCTATTTCAAACACGCCAATTTGGCATGGCAAAACTGGGCCGTTGAAATGGGTCTGCAGGACGCACCGGTCGAAAACGTATTCCAACTTTATCTTGAGCCGTTGCGCAAATTCCAACTTTGCGCAGAGGGCAAAATGGAACCGCATGCGCCGGAAACCCATCGCGATCGGATCATTAATTGCTTTGATCCATTGCCTGATTGGTATCCGCCATTTGAAGGCGTCAGCGTTGAAGTAAGTGACTATCCTTACCATGCGCTCACCCAACGTCCTGCTGCCATGTACCACTCATGGGGCTCGCAAAATGCTTGGTTGCGGCAAATCCACGGAACCAACCCGATGTATGTTCCAGGCGAGATCTGCGATGAAGCGGGCCTTGTCGATGGCGACTGGGCGTACATCATTTCCCACCATGGAAAGATCAAAGTGCCGGTAAAACGCATGGACGCTGTGAACAACAAAACCATGTGGACCTGGAACGCAATTGGTAAACGCAAAGGCGCTTGGGCGCTATCGCCCGGCGCACCAGAAGCCAAAGAAGGCTTTTTGCTGAACCACATTATCAACGAATTGCTGCCTCCGAAGTCCGACGGCCATCGCTGGTCCAATTCAGACCCGATTACAGGCCAAGCAGCTTGGTTTGATCTGCGAGTCCGGGTTGAAAAAGCGCCTGCCGAAGGTGAGGTCAGCCAGCCCCAATTTGATGCGCAGAGCAACCCGGTAAAGTCACCAAAACAGACCGTTGAGTTCGGCAGGGAGTGGACGAAATGACAGTACTCCCTAGCTCCACCGTTAAGAAACTCGGGCTCGTAATCGACCTTGATATTTGTGTTGGTTGTCATGCTTGCGTGGTCAACTGTAAGGAATGGAACACGGGCGGCTATGGCGCGCCATTGGGCGATGTTGAAGCCTATGGCGATAACCCCACGGGCGCTTGGCTAAATCGCATTCATACCTTTGAAGTGTCGCCCGATGATGCACCGGCTCAAATCGTGCATTTCCCCAAATCCTGCCTGCACTGCGAGGACGCACCATGCGTAACCGTATGCCCCACTGGCGCTTCTTATAAGCGCCAGGAAGATGGCATTGTGCTGGTTGACGAATCCATGTGCATCGGCTGCGGTTTATGTGCATGGGCTTGCCCATATGGCGCGCGTGAAATGGATCCGGTCGAGAATGTTATGAAAAAATGCACGCTTTGCGTCGACCGCATTTACAATGACAATATTCCAGAAATTGATCGTACGCCGGCTTGTGTTCGCACATGCCCTGCCAATGCTCGCCATTTCGGCGATTTTGCCGATCCAAATTCTGCCGTATCCATAATGACCGCTGAACGCGGCGGTATGGATCTGATGCCCGAAATGGGAACCAAGCCGGTCAATCAATATCTGCCGCCTCGCCCAAAATCGAGCCCAAAAGAAACCCGTGAAATCGCACCGGCATTCGCACCCAAAGCAGACGAAGGCCTGCTTGGCTGGCTTGATCGTGCATTAGAAAAGTTGGGTTAAGAACATGCATCCAGCAGTTTCCGTTATATTCTTCACTGTTATGTCTGGCGCAGGCTTTGGCTTAATCGCCATGATCGGCCTTGGATTTCCAATGCGCGACGGCTTGGCGGCATCCTTTCTGGTTTGTCTGCTCGGCGGCGGATTGGCCGTAGCGGGTCTGCTTGCTTCTACATTCCACCTCGGCCACCCAGAACGCGCATGGCGTGCCCTATCGCAATGGCGCTCATCTTGGTTATCCCGTGAAGGCATCGCCGCTATCGTAACCCTTCTTGTGTTTGCACTTTACGCGCTTATCTGGATGTTTACGGGCAACCGCGTTGGCATATTGGGATTTTTGGCGGCACTGGGTTCAGCAGCGACCGTGTACACAACTTCAATGATCTATGCGCAGCTCAAAACAGTACCCAATTGGAATTCAAATCTAACACCGCTTTGTTACCTCGCTTTTTCTGTTGCATCTGGCCTCATTCTAGCTTCCGCTGTAGGCACGGCTGATAAAATAGTTGGCATATCGACGCCGATCGTCGTCGTTATCGCATTGGCTATTGCATGGATTGCTAAAACCATGTGGTGGAAACGCGCGGATACCGTAGGCTTTTCCGATACCGGCTCAGACACCGGAACGGCAACAGGTCTTGGCAAACTCGGCAAAGTGAAATTGCTAGAAAAGCCTCATTCCGGCGAAAATTACCTTACCAAGGAAATGGTCC
>JBCDFK010000307.1:0-3918 GCA_039178065.1 Pseudomonadota bacterium
CGGTATCGGCGTATTTGGTCTGGCGTTCTATGAGAACAACACAGACAAGTTGAAAGTCGCCACCATGGCTGACGTTGCCCCTTCAACAGAAACAATCGCTTCTGGTGAGTATCCTGTTTCGCGTCCGCTCTTCTTCTACGTAAAGAAAGCTCACATCGGCGTTGTGCCTGGTTTGAAAGAATACGTTCAATTCTTCATCTCTGATGAGCTTGCAGGTCCTTCTGGTCCTTTGGCAACTTATGGATTGGTATCTGACCCAGAATTGTCAGCGACACAGGCTGCAGTATCTGGCGAAGCCACAATGAACTAACAGGCATCCGCCTGAAATCAAGAGCGGCTATTCAGCCGCTCTTGTTACTAAAATTGATTGCCCATAGCAGTGCGTTTGGAGATCGCCTATGCCCTTGTCGTGGCTCATACTGATCGTATTGGCGATCGCTACAGTTGGCTATTTTATGGGTCGTTCACGCGCGCTACAAAGTGTCGGCGGTGACCAGAAACAACTGCACTCGCTACCGAGTTATTATGGTTCAAACGTAGCACTCAAAATTATTGTGCCTGCAGCATTGGTGCTTATTTTTTGGCTGATTGCCCAGCCGCTCTACGTTTCATATGTTGTCTCCGCGAAGCTCCCTGACTCGGTCATCGCCGAGGGTTCATCGCGCGGATTGGTCATGTCCGAAGTACAGCGTACATCAGATGGATTGGATCTCGCTGTCGCCAAAGGCGCGATGGATGAGGATTTCGCGCGCAATGCGCGCGCTGATATCACAGACATTACAACACGCCTCAAAGAAGCTGGAGCAGTTGTGACCTCGCAAATTACGCAACCCATTGTTCAGGCTGCGCAGGAATATCGCGCGCTCAATGCGACCGGGCGAATGTTGATGTCTGTTGTCATTATTGCAATCTCTTTGTTTGGCATGTTTTGGGCCGTGCGAGAGACCCATAGTCGCTTTCGCGCCAGAAATGTGGTCGAGCAGGGTATCAAAGCACTGCTGGTCGGTGCAGCGTCGATCGCTATTCTCACAACCATCGGCATTGTATTTTCCTTGCTGTTCAATACGCTTGAGTTTTTCCGCCTCTATCCGGCTTCAGAATTTTTCACCAGCCTTGAATGGGCACCGAGCTTTTCGGGTCGGGGTGGCGCTTCTGAGCTAGGTGTGTTGCCGTTGCTTTGGGGTACCTTTTACATATCTATCGTTGCGCTGCTGGTTGCTGTGCCCATTGGCTTATTTGCAGCGATCTATCTTTCTGAATACGCATCATCGCGTGTCCGTTCATTTGCAAAGCCATTGCTCGAAATTCTTGCCGGTATCCCAACCATTGTTTACGGCCTGTTTGCCCTATTAACGGTCGGGCCGATGCTCGTAAGTGTGTTTGGTGATGGTGGTTTGCTGGGCGTATCCTGGCAGGGCGGCGGTCGTGCGGTCATCACTGCGGGTCTTGTCATGGGTATTATGTTGATCCCATTTGTCAGCTCATTATCTGACGACATTATCAACGCTGTCCCACAGGCAATGCGCGATGGGTCGCTGGCACTCGGATCAACCCAATCAGAAACTGTTCGTAAAGTGATCTTGCCTGCTGCTCTCCCCGGCATTGTCGGCGCGATCTTGCTGGCAGCGTCGCGCGCCATTGGTGAGACCATGATTGTGGTGTTGGGTGCGGGAGCGGCGGCGCGCTTGAGTCTCAACCCCTTTGAAGCCATGACAACAGTTACAGCGAAAATTGTATCGCAGCTGACAGGCGATTCTGACTTTGCCTCTCCCGAAGCGCTGGTCGCTTTTGCACTTGGCATTACGTTGTTTGTCATGACCCTGGGCCTAAATGTTTTGGCGCTTTACATCGTGCGCAAGTATCGGGAGCAATATGAGTAATGACCGACACTAACTTGGATACGTTCGGCGTCCAGACGTCGAAGGGTTCGCTCAAGACACAAAGCGACAAGATGGCGAAGCGCCAACGCGCGGAAACGCGGTTCCGTTGGTATGGCGCAACCGCCATCGGCATTGGTCTGTTTTTCCTAGCAGCCTTGGCATTTTCAATCATACGCAATGGTATTCCCGCGTTTACGGAAACTGTGGTGGGCATTGATCTAAATTTGTCGCAAGAGCAAATTGATGCCGCTGAATCTGAGCTATTCAAAACCAAAATCTATCAGGGTTATTTCAACGAAGCGCTTCAGTCCGAACTTGCCGAACGCAATATCGAGGTTGATTTCGACGAGGCTGCCATCGAACGCATATTAGGTAAAACAGGCGGCGATATTCGCAGCTTCTATCAAGAAAACCCTGAGCAAATTTGGCAAGACACTGCATTCAGTCTATCTGCATCTTCTCGCGTTGATGGTTACTTCAAGGAACGGGTTACCCGTGACAATTTGGTTGACAGTCGTTTCTTGCAAGTATCTGATCTCGATATCGTTGATGCGATGAGAGAAGCGGGAGTAATCAAATCCAGTTTCAATTGGAACTTCATCACCGGTGCAGATTCCGGCGTTGATAACCCCGGTGGCGCAGGTATCGGCGCTTCTGTCGTTGGCTCCTTCTTCATGATGCTTGTGGTCTTGCTGCTATCTTTGCCAATCGGCGTTGCTGCCTCCATCTATCTGGAAGAGTTTGCGCCCAAGAATTGGTTTACAGATCTCATTGAGGTCAATATTTCTAACCTTGCTGCCGTTCCGTCTATCGTATTTGGTATTCTAGGCTTGGCGGTTTTTATCCAGTTCATGCATTTGCCCCAATCAGCGCCGATTGTTGGTGGTCTTGTGCTGACGCTGATGACACTACCTACTATCATAATTGCAACCCGTGCATCGCTTAGGGCAGTGCCCCCATCCATTCGTGATGCTGCATTGGGTATAGGCGCATCAAAGATGCAGACCGTATTCCATCATGTGTTACCGCTTGCCGCACCTGGTATTTTGACCGGAACCATCATTGGACTGGCCCAAGCCTTGGGTGAAACCGCGCCGCTGCTTCTCATTGGTATGGTTGGTTTTGTTGCGCGCGGTTATCCCGATGGTTTCATTGCAGGATTTACTGAGCCAAATTCTGCAATGCCCGCTCAGATCTATACCTGGGCCGCTAGGGCAGATGTGAGTTTCTATGAGAAGGCATGGGGCGGTATCATTGTGCTATTGGTCTTCTTGTTGATTATGAATTTCGTCGCAATAATGTTGCGTCGCCGCTTTGAGCGCCGTTGGTAGATTAGGATTATGACTATGAAAGCAGATGTAGATTCACAAACAGCGGGCGTTATCGCCGCCGATACACAAAACGTTAAGATGGCTGGCAAGGGCGTGGATGTTTTCTACGGCGAAAAGCAGGCAATTTTTAACATCGATCTAGATATTTTCGAAAACCAAGTTACTGCGCTCATCGGTCCTTCAGGTTGCGGAAAATCAACCTATTTGCGCTGCTTGAACCGCATGAACGACACAATCGATATCTGCCGCGTGACCGGCGACATCACGCTCGATGGTGAAGATATTTACGATCCAGCTATCGACGTTGTTGAGCTGCGCGCGCGTGTTGGAATGGTTTTCCAAAAGCCAAACCCGTTCCCGAAATCAATCTATGAGAACATCACTTATGGCCCACGTATTCATGGTCTGGTTAAATCAAAGCCTGATTTTGATAACATCGTTGAAAAAAGTCTGCGCGGTGCGGGTCTTTGGGATGAGGTGAAAGATCGCTTGAATGAACCGGGAACCGGTCTTTCAGGTGGACAGCAGCAACGTCTGTGCATTGCCCGCGCTATTGCCGTGGCACCGGACGTCATTTTGATGGACGAGCCCTGTTCAGCTCTTGACCCAATCGCAACCGCGATTGTTGAGGAACTAATCGCCGAATTACGCGAGCACTATACGATTGCAATTGTTACACATTCCATGCAGCAGGCTGCTCGCGTTTC
>JBCDFK010000308.1:0-3917 GCA_039178065.1 Pseudomonadota bacterium
AATTCGCCATGCGCCATGTTGATCACGCCAGCTGTGCCGTAGATGATCGCTAGTCCTAGGGCAGCGATCAAGAACACGCTGCCAATGCTCAATCCAAGAACCAAAGCACTCAAAATCGCGCCGATATCCATCAGGATCCCTCTTGCTTTCAGTCAGATCAAACGGGTTGCAGGCGGGCAAGGGAGGGTTTAGCCCGCCTGCGGTCTTGGAACTTAGATAACGTCTGTTTTTATTGTGCCGTCGGGCGCCTTGAGCCCCTCAGCAGTACACGTCCCGATATCCGGATAGATCGAATATGGATCTGGTGCGACGTGCTCGGGAGCTTCCTTTACAATCTTGAAGCTACCGTCGGATTGGCACTGGCCAATCTTTGGCACCAACCAGGTATTGAAGTTGTTTTCGTCGATCCAGATAAGGCCTTCCGGGGAGACATCCGCCTCCACTCGCACACCGGCGGCGGAGTCCCGAATTTTGGGCGGCGTAACGTCATCGATACCGACCTCGGCAATTGCCTTTTCAAGCGCATATTTGAACACGTATGCCGAGATGTAGGTTTCTTCCATATTGTAATGAGTCGTGCCGTTTTTTCCGTAGGGGCTGGAGAGGAACCCTTCGACGAATTTCTCGTTAGTTGGATTGATCATGTTCTGGAAATATGGAGCAGACAGGAAGTGACCGGCTCCAAACTCAGCACCCATTGCCTTGGTTTCAATTTCACCGGTCGTCAGCGAAGCAATCGGCATCGTTTCGGCATCTAGGCCTGCCTGCTTGAATTGGCGATGGAAGGCAATGTCGGACGCACCCACAACAGTGGAGAAAATGAAATCGGGTTTGGCGGCCCGGATCTTCTCAAGCACCGGCCCGAATTCAGAAGAACCAAGTGGGATATACTCTTCACCAAGCAGCTCACCTTCGGCACGCTCCAGCCAGACCTTCGCATTCTTGTTGGATTCTTTCGGCCAGACATAGTTGGAGCCGACAAAAAAAACGCGGGGTCCGAATTCCTTGACCATGTAAGGTATCAGGTCAAACGAGTGCTGGTTGGCGAGCGGCCCTGTGCAGATTGTATTCTGCGTGCACTCCGCGCCCTCGTAACAAGTCGGATAGAAAAGCAGGTTGTCTCTTTGCATCACGATCGGCAGGATGGCTTTCCGGCTTGCAGAGGTGTAACAACCAAAAATCGAGATGACCTTATCGCGCAAGATTAGCTCGCGCGTCTTTTCGGAATAGACTTTGAAATCGGATTTTGCGTCGACTATCACCGGCTCGATCGGATGGCCGGCGACACCGCCTGCTGCGTTGATTTCGTCAATCGCGTATTGCATGACCAGGGTGGAATCTTCTTCGGGTACCGCAAGAGCGCCGGTGAGAGAGAACAGCAACCCCACCTTGATCGGTTCGCCGTCCTTGAGCGTTGCGCCCCACGCCTCTTTCGAGCCGGGCAGCCATACATGTGGGGCTGCCAGGGCCGTTGCGCCGAGCGCGGATGTTTTCAGCAACTTGCGTCGAGTGATAGACATATCTGCTAGTCCTCTCAGTTTGCGATCAATCTCAGTCACCGGGATACAGGGTGGTCGTACGGACTTTCTCCAGCCTGATTTTTCATCACAGTGAAATTTTTTTCCTCAGCCTGTTCGAGCCCGTCACCGCCAACGATTGCGATGTTTCTTGTCGCAAGGGGTTGATTTGATGCGACAAATTTTTCAGCTGAGGCTTGCGGCAAGCGTGCGGAACTTGCTGAGCATGATGATCTATATTTGTGCATCGCAGCACATGTATTCATCACTTAATGTTTAGCAAAAGTCACAGAAATACTGCTCACGAATGCAATGGCTTCGCGCTTCCAAAGTCTAGCTTTACTATTTTAGAAATAATATGCCTATTCTTTAGGCGTATTAATCGCAATAGTATCAGTCAGTTTTTCTGTGAGGGTTTTGCGGGGCGTCGTTGGCCCGCCAATACTTAAACTATATATTAGTTTTACGCTTTGACAAGAGATTATTTGCGTTGATGAAGGTAATGGCCATCTCTTCGATCGAAACCCGCTTTGTCATCGCCTCACTGCGCAGGATGCTATAGGCTTCCTGCTCGTTGACAGCATGCGCATCCATGATGATCCGCTTGGCATCAGCTATCTTCTTCTGAGCCAGTAACTTTTTTTCCAAGCGATTGTTTTTGTTTGAAAGTTGCCGGAATTGTTCCCACTTCGAGCGGGCCAACACAAGGTTGGTCAGCATGCCGAAGAAGTTCAATTGCCCCTCGAACAGGTCTGCATCTTTATACAGATTGCGATACTCAGAAGGCGCATTGAATGGACCATGCGCTGCGTTGGTTGCTAGATAAGCGAAGAAGGGTTTTTCGTCCGATGCTCCGATAAACTTTAATAGTTCATCAAACCATACATCTGTACAATACCCGGATGTTGCTTCTGGTTTCCCATTCCTGAAATAGGTGTCTGAAAAGTAGTCGTTGTTCCAAACATCTGGTGTCTGTTGCACCCCACCGCCTCCATGGTAAAAGGCCTCATCAAACCCGTTAAGGTAAACTCTTTACCTAGTTCAAGATCTTGTGGAGCGCGGGTATCAAGCGATACAGCCTGAATGGAGTATTGATATTTGGTTGTATCAAGTCCTTCTTCGGGGCCAGCTGGTAGATCATCTGGATTGAGCGCCACAATATTGATCTCAACTGTCTCTGTAAAAGCACCGGTCGGAAAATCAAAGCGGAAATCGCCCGAAACCAAATTGGCCGCTTTATTTGATTCGATTGTGGCCAAAATGGTTGGCAACGGCGTAGGGGTAAATGTCGGCGTGGGTGTCGGTGTATTTGTAGGGGTATTGGTTGGGGTAGGCGTAGGGGTGTTGGTAGGCGTATTTGTGGGTGTTGGGGTTGGCTCAGCTGATGATCTAAAGTTAGAAACCACAACGGCCGTATTGTTAAGTGTCAGAAAATTAGCAGCCCCGTTAGAAAAAGTGTGTTCAATTCCTGTTGGTTGGCCGTTATAGAAAACGTCTCGATTTGACCAGTGGCTGATTCGAGGACAGTATCCCGGACAACCATTTGCATAGGCCATGATGGTCCGGAACGAGTTGATTCCGGTAAAACGATACCCATAGCTGTATGAAAATGCACCTGAAAACGATCCTGAATTATCCCGGTCATGCTGTGCACCAAAATTGTGACCTGTTTCATGCGCGAAGCTAAGATTAGACACTGCACAGTCTTGGGTAACAACGCTATATGCGCTGGAGGCGAAGGCGTCTGACGGTGGTGCCATAACGTAAGCGATGCCGCAGTATGGGCCAGCATCCCGGCGTACAAGCGAAACAAGATCTGCACCATACCGTTCCCGCAGAGCCTGTGCTGTGCTGTTACACGCAAAACTTGTGAGGTCATTGACGATATTGCTAGATTCTGTAAAAGCGATTTCATCCACGTGCACCAAGTTTAGCTCTACATTGACCCTGCTGTTGTCATAGCTGCTGTTGGTTTGGGACACGGCCGAATAGATAAGATTTTCCATGGCGCTGGTGCCACCAACCTCTGAACGCGCGGCCGACGTGTAAAGGACCAAAATATCAACGCCAACCGCTTCAACAGCTCGATTGGCAACTAATTCAGGCATAGGGATCGGCTCACCCTGAACGATAGGCTCAAGTGGCTCTGCCCCCGGCTTGAATCGGCCTGAAAGCTGCTGAACAATGTGCAGTCCATCGGCCGACGAGTCTGGCTGAATACGGTAGAGCCCTCCCTGATTCCGAATGTGTCCATAAACATCTCCACCCTGCCATGAAAGCAAAATTTCGCTGTACGGATCATCCTCAATCGCACCAACCCACACCACGCCATCGGTTCCATGTTGATCTAGACGCTCAAACTGAGCCTCAATCGTCACGTCTTCAAACAAATCTAGTGTG
>JBCDFK010000309.1:0-3917 GCA_039178065.1 Pseudomonadota bacterium
AAGGGCAGTCGTGGTAGAAATCCGCTTGTCCCGGATTGGGCAGATGACCAACCAGGCACCCCGCTCCCACCATCTGATCCAAACCGATACAGATCATTCCGCAAGAGTTTTGGTGATTACGTTTCGGACGGCGGGGGCAAAGCCCCACTTCAGAGATCTCTTGGGAAGTTTGCCAGCCAAGCTACAGGCGGCGCTGGCGTCGGGACGAGAAGGCTTGGGCGAGTAATTTCATCCGGCGGCGCATTCGGCGAAACGTTGAAAGCTGTCGCCGACGGTAGTGAAGTCGAAGGGCTAGATACAAGTCGCTACGAGGGCAAATCTGTAGATCAATTTGCCCAAGCGATAGGCGAACTTGTGGCGGGAGACAGTCCCGATGCGGACATTATTAACAGTGCCGTGCAGGAAGCTATCGAGCAGGTGCTTGATCTGGATGCAGATTTCGACCCCAACGCTCTAACTGACGACAATATTTCACAAATCATGATAGAGTATCTGGCTCAGTCAATTTTTCAGATTGTTGTGATTGAGGCCGGAAATTCGTGGAACCGGTCGGACGATGTGGTGGCAATTGCCAAATGTGAGACTGAGATTTTGGACCTAACTCGAGAGCACGTAGAACAGTCCTACACATCACAGATCAAGCAAACGGGAATAAATCTGGGTTCCACAGCGGTGGAAAAGTACATGCGCACCGCAGCGCTGCACGTATGGCAAACTTGGGAGCGTTACGATGACTAAATGCGTTGTTCACTTCCAAACCGATGATGTTTCGCCGCCAGCAGTTATTGCCGAGAGTGACCGGGTAGTTATTCTGTACGGAACCTGCCACGGTAAGGATAAGGCCGGTTTCATAGGGAAAACTTTGCCAGATAGAGTCGAACGCCTAGGTGCACCGACTTCTACTGCCGCATTTGACTTTCTAACGATTTCAATGGCTGTGACCGCCGCAGATACGTTTTTTCGTAGAGACGACACATCTGACAACGGTTGGGCGCGTGACTTCGAACTACACGTGCCTATTGTGCAACCTGACAAATGGACGGCAGTTAAGCCGTTGTTGCAGAAAATTCTGAATTTCCTGACTGGTGATCATTGGCAGTTTACGTTCTTACCGAATGGTCCGTCCAAGCCCAATGCGGTTGGAGGACGGCTACGGAAGAAATCCAATCTATCTGGTGTTGATAGTGTATGCCTGTACTCTGGCGGCTTGGACAGTTGGCTTGGTGTTAAGCATTTAATTGGTGGTGGTAGCAAACCAATGTTGGTCAGCCACTCTTACCCGCAAGACGCCCAACGACAAAACTACTTGTACGACCGATTGGGACATTCTCTTCAACGGTTCGCCCTAAATGCCAGTCCAAGACAATCGGGAAGTTCGAACGATACGACCATGCGTGGAAGAAGCTTCAATTTTCTGGCAATGGGGGCTGTTTGTGCGGACGCCGTTGCGAATCTTAACGGATCGGGTCAAGTTCCTCTCTACATACCGGAAAACGGTTTTATTGCGTTGAATGCGCCCCTGACGCCACGGCGGTTAGGATCACATAGTACGCGCACGGCGCACCCGAATTATCTTTCTCAGATGCAGCATTTATTCGCAATTACCGGAATAAAGGCAAGCATACAAAACCCTTTTTGGACTATGACAAAGGGTGAGATGATGATCGACGCGGCGCTATCCGCAAGTGACCAAAGGTATGCCAGCCAAACAGTTTCATGTGGAAAGTGGAAACGAAAGGGTGAGCAATGCGGTCGATGCTTGCCTTGCCTAATCCGCAGGGCATCATTCCACAGAGCGGGCATTTCTGACATGACACCCTACACATATTCAATTCCTCAGAATCTTGCCGAATACGAAGGCACAAAGAAAGACGATCTAATGGCTGTAGTCAGGGCGGTTCAACCGACCACAAAAAAGCAACGGCTCATAAGAGCGCTGAAATCCGGACCTCTTCCAATTGCTGATACCGAACGCGACGCCTGGCTGTCCGTCTATGATCGCGGGCTCAGAGAACTTGGAGACTATCTCTCAAGCGAAGATGTTTAGCGTGATTGATTTTCACTGCCATCTCGATTTGATGAAAGACCCTATAAACACCGTAAAGGAACTGGAGGCTCTACAAGCATATGTGCTTTCTGTGACAACAATCCCCAAGGCATTCCCTAAGACATCTCGGTTAGTTAACAAAGGCGGTCGTATTCGCACCGCACTCGGATATCATCCCCAACTCGTCGGAGAACGGCCTAACGAGATGCCGCTATTTGAAAGAATGCTCGGCGAAACTCGGTATGTTGGTGAAGTCGGGTTGGATGGTGGAGCGGAGTTTGCGAAATCGAAGAATTCTCAAACTAAGATTTTCGCTTCGATACTCTCACTTTGCAACGATCAAGGTTCTAAAATTCTCTCGATTCATAGTCGCCACGCCGCTGAAGCAGTGCTGGATCAAATCGACAAAAACCCAGGTTGCGGAGTATCGGTCTTGCATTGGTTTACAGGAAACCGTTCTGAACTGGATAGAGCCATAAAAATGGGGTGTTGGTTTTCGGTGGGCGCCCCGATGTTGCGAAGCGACAAGGGGAAAGCTGCCATCGCAATGATGCCGAGAGATCGTATTCTAACGGAGACGGACGCACCGTTTGCTAGCAACAACATTGAGTCATCGCTGAATTTGGCAACTAAGGAGCTCTCCAAAATCTGGAAGATGGACGTCAGCGAAGCAAAGAGCATCATGAAAACGAACCTCGCAGCCTTGGTAACTTGACCCGCTGTGCCGCTTCGACGGGATACAAGCCACTATCCTGTGCTGTATTACCATTATCAATGGTTCATGTTTTCTTTCTTCCAGCGGGGAGTTGTTCGGTGAGTTCAGCGTCCATCGGAATTTCCGTAAAGAATGCCGCAACTTCACAATCCAATGCCCCAGCCAGTTTTTCCAAGGTCAATATCGTTGGGTTTTTGGTGGCACGTTCGAGATAACCCACATACGAGCGCTCGACCTCGGCGTTATGCGCCAGATCGTCTTGCGAGATCTGTTTTGCCACCCGGAGGCGACGTATATTCCAAGCGACTATCAATCTTACATCCATAGGTCGAAGCGACCACTTGAAAGATCAAAAAACCACGTATTATAGAACTATAATTTAACAACTCGGCGGTATGGTTGGGCAGGTGAAGACATTGACTGTTAAGATTGTAAGGAGAAAGTCATGCAACAGCGCCCATTTGGTCGAAGTGGCATAGAGTGTTCTGCCGACTCTGCTACCAAGCCGACCGTCAAAAAGAAATCAATTCCACGCAAGAAGGCGACTTCAATTGGCAAACGCATCGCCCAATGGACTGGGCTGTTTGTCCTTTGCCTTGTGACAATAGGAATCTGGGGCGCGGCTCTGGAGGACCCGGAGGTTCGGAATGCTCGTTTGGTTGAATCCGCGAAAAGGACGCAGCTTGCGGCACTGGATAAAGCGGAGGAGGAAAAACTAAGGGCCGCTGCCGAACGACAAAAAGCCTGCGATAAGAGAGAGACTATGGCATTTATCATGACGCAGGACCGCGTTAAAAGCCGACTTCGTTCACCCGCCAGCGCAAAGTTTCCATGGGCGCACGAAATTGCGTCAAAACATACAGGCAATTGCAAGTACGAAATATTTGCATATGTCGACGCGCAAAATGGATTTGGAGCAATGCTTCGCACCTATTACAGCGCAAAAATGCAGCATGATCCTAGTGCCGAAACCTGGCGCACTTTATCGCTCAACATCTTACAATAATTCAGAGGTCAATTCGAACGCATGTCGTTCACTCACTACTCAAATTGCAAATAGCGAGAATTTTGTCGCCTGATTGGGGGAGCAGGTATCAAGAACAGCTCAGATTTCGCTTCTCTTATATGCTTTCTGAAACTCATGATAAGTCGAAA
>JBCDFK010000310.1:0-3901 GCA_039178065.1 Pseudomonadota bacterium
CTACGAGGAAGAGATTGCCAATATGAGCAAACAGGGGGTGCTCAACCGTTTGGACTTGGCGTTTTCTCGAGATCAGAAAGAGAAGATTTATGTTCAAAATCGCATGCGGGAAAATGGCAAAGACTTATTTTCATGGCTTGAGGACGGCGGCTACTTCTATGTTTGCGGCGATGCAACGCGCATGGCCAAGGATGTGGATGAAGCACTCCATCAAGTAATAGCCGAATTCGGCGGAAAATCGAGCGATGCGGCTGCCGAATATGTCGCAAATCTAAAGCGCGAAAAGCGTTACTTACGCGACGTTTATTGAGATCAGGCTGCAATCACAGATGAACCGCGAAAACTATAATTCTAGGCTTTGGCACTGTCAAAACTGCATTGCTGGTTGCAATACGAAAACGTTTCGGCACATCGGACTATTGAGAAAACATAAGGGCACCGCCTGCCACCTTATCGATGGTGGCCTAACTCCATTTCTGATGCTTGCGAGCGATTTCTACGATGCGCGCAGCACCACCATTGGTAAAAACAGCTTCATGACTGATCGAGGAATCTACGGCGCTGTCCAGTTTGCGGGAGATGCCTTGGATGTTTCCAGTAGCCACATGAATTTGCGTTTAGGCTTTGATGTCAAATCACTGGATAATGGGTGCGCTTTAGCAATTTCCAACCTTGCTGAAGACGACATGCTTCCAGAGGCGCTGCACCTTTTTAGGGGAGATGGTGAAATCGTTCATCGAAGCGACCTGCTGAATGACGATGATGTCTTAATTGCCCATGCAGCTCAACACAGCTTACCAAGCTGGACGGGTTCAGCTACATTCATAGAGGCGGAAAATCGCAATGCCCGCAATTCGAGCAATGTCATTGAGTTAGCTCCCTTTCTAAATACCCACAATAAATGGGCGAGTATGAGTCTTGAGGATCATTTAGATGATATTATCAAGGATGGTGGCCAGCAGCGATCTAAATCAATGCAGCATATCGGTATCGAGTATGCTAGACCGATCAATCCGAAAGTAGTTCCTCATTTCTTGGTTCATCTCGCGCGGATCAAACTGCCATTTACAAGGATAGTTATTCAACGCTCTATTGCTCAACTGCATAGCGGCGCAATCGACGACTTGAATGCATTTGATCAGATGATGTTTGTGCACGCGGGAAAATCGCTTTTGGTATTGGACATTCCAACAATTCACAGTTGCTGGGCCGTTTCTTACAAAAGGTATAAAACCAAGATTGAGTCTCTCGAATTCTATGCTGAGGACGGGGCATGCGTCGGCGTAATCTTCTCTGACTGTGAAGGGCAGCCTTGTCAGACTAAACATTGGAACGATTTGGTCTACTCGCTTCCAACAAAGGATTAGTATTTGGCTTAAGAGAAAATCGGGCGTGGTTTACAGGAGAATGTTGAATTTGAGGCCAGAGCAAACTTTGCCCAATTATGGTGCTTCCTTTTCTTTAAAGTTGCAGCGGTGGCTGCCGCAATAGCAATTGGTCCTTCATTTGACATTCTCTTGTAGGTGACTGCATTTTTCTGCGACGCGGCGGTATCAGCGCAACGATTGGGCGACGTGGACCAACGGGCTGTTGAATGTCGGTAGCGCCGACAACAAATACTCCTGTTTTCGAATTGGACCAGTTACATTATTTGGCATTGCCCATGGGAGATGCCACCTATGCGTTACCAACTCGAGTGGGACCGCACTTCTTGGCATCACTGAAAAACTGAGTGAATGTCGCAGTTGGGCTCGAAGCGGACCTTTGTTGAGACCTTGCCGAACAGCAACTACACGGACATAGTTGCCGTCCAATGTTGCTAAGCGTTTGTCTGCTTGCGCAAAATAAATCGAACAGGTTGAACAAGAAATAGATTCATCCAATCAATATCATTGAACCACAAGTACCTGTGACCAAGGAATTAGAACGCTTTGGTCATCCGCAGATTCCTAACTGTATGTAGCCGGCTGTCGATATCGCTGGTGGGACTACAGATCAATCAAGCATTCTATTCTCCTCACACAAAGGTGATTTGTTGGGTCGAGCCACCCCAGTTACTCATTCTCACAATTAAAGCGTGGGAGGTATTGATGTTGCGAACAGTTGCTATTGTACTTTTCTTTTGCTTTGGGTCGACCAACGCAATTGCACAGAGCGCGCCCGAAGCTGAACCGCCACAGATTGAGTGGCTTGAGTGGAACGATGAGCTCTTTGAACGAGCTGCCGCCACGGGCCGGCACATAGTTCTCGACTTGAATGCATCATGGTGTCACTGGTGCCATTTCATGGAAGAGCGAACTTACGCACATCCCGCTGTTCGTGATGTAATTGATCGCGCCTATTTCGCGGTAAAAGTCGATCAGGATGCCAATCCAGATCTTGCGGTGAGATACGGAGATTGGGGGTGGCCCGCAACGATCATTTTTAGTCCCGACGGGGAGGAAGTTGCCAAATTGCAAGGATTTCAGCGCCCCTCCTTGATGACTCAAATTCTTTATACCGTTGTGGCAGCGCCTGATGAGGTTCCTGAGCTTTTAAACGCCCCCAAAGTGAGTCCCGTGATCGACGGTGGTTTAAGCGACGAAGCTCGCCAACGCATCGTTGGACTTCTGGATGAAACATATGACAAAGAATTTGGTGGCTGGGGGCAGCGGCTCAAATTTCTCCAACCGCATATTATCGAGTATGCGCTGCAACAGGCCCGAGCCGGAGATGTCCAATTTAGAGAAAGACTTATTGAAAGCCTCGACGCGGCAATGGTTCTCAATGATCCGGTGTGGGGCGGCATGTATCAATACTCACACGAGCGTGATTGGTCAGCACCACATTATGAAAAGATCATGGCGTTTCAAGCTAATGGCATGTCAATCTATGCAGACGCTTATCGCGAATTTGGAGCCCAAGCCTATCTCGAAACTGCGAATAGCATTGCCGACTATCTTCTGACCTATATGCAAGACGAATCCGGTGCCTTCTATACGAGCCAAAACGCCGATGTTGATTCTGAAGTTCTGGGCGCTGATTTCTACGCGCTAGACCATGAAGGGAGAATTGCCTTCGGACGCGCCCCATCCATCGACACAAACCTGTACGTGCGTGAGAACGGCTGGATCGCTTCTGGATTACTCGATCTTTATGCCGTGACAGGCAATACAAAACACCTCAAAGCGGCGAAGGCAGCTCTGACCTGGATTGTCGAAAATCGTGGGCTGCAAGGGGGCGGTTTCGCACACGGCGCTAACGACGCTGGTGGCCCTTATCTTGCTGCCAATATCGCGATGGGGCCTGCGATGCTTAAGCTCTATATGGCCACTGGCGACACAGTTTGGCTGAAGCGCGCCGGTGACTTGGCAATCTTTCTGGACAACAATTTCCGACACCGGCAAGCTGGATACATCTCAACCAAAAAACCGTTGGTTGAAGCGGCGGCCTTTAAGGATCCTCATCTCAGCGTGGAAGAAAACATAGAAGTGGCCCGCTTTGGTAATCTGTTGGCACACACATATGGCGATGTGCGATTTCGCGATATGGCTGTCCATGCAATGCGTTTTTTAGTCAGCGACTCGGTGACCAGCCGACGCAGGTTTATGTTAGGGACAGTTTTGAGCGCAGACGAGCTTAAAGTGGAGCCTGCTCATGTAACAGTGGTCGGTTCAAAGTCCGATACTGCGGTACAAGATCTCCACCGGGCGGCACTAAAACTGTCAATCGACTACCTCCGCGTTGATCTTTGGGATCCAAGCGATGGTCCCATGTTCAATCCGGACATAGAGTACCCACAGATGGACCAGGCTGCTGCTTTCGCATGCGCAAATGGCATTTGTTCGTTGCCAATTTTTACGGAGGCTGAACTCTTGGACACTGTGGAGGGTTTGCTGGATTAGATCGTCCAACAGTTAAC
>JBCDFK010000311.1:0-3898 GCA_039178065.1 Pseudomonadota bacterium
CGCAAAAGTTTAAAGATAAAGTTAACGCGCGCATGATCCACAGAAAAAAATTTGATAACGACCCATGCTCAAATCTTGTCTTACGTTAACTTCTAAAACAGCTTTTGAGCGCAAAATAAGGGGGCAACTGATGAGTAATGCGTGAAGGTGGATGAGTTATGGGGCAAGCAATCAGAACAAATGGCCGCCCAGTTTTCTGTTCCCCAGCTGGGGAAAAGTGTACAACGGTGAGCTCAAGACCCGTTGATTTGGTGCATTTGGCGCGCCAAACGGGCGGAGATCGAAATCTCGAAGAAGAGGTTTTGCAGCTGTTTTTGAGACAGGCAGCCGCGCTGGGACGACAGATGGAAGAGGCGTCCGATAATGATACACTTGTGAAGGCGGCACATAATATTAAGGGTGCTGCACGGGCGGTTGGAGCGTTTGATGTGGCTGAATTGGCCACTGATCTTGAAGATCATCCCAATGAAAAAAGATGTGTATTAGCACTTGTGGCCGAGATAAATTCGACCTGCGACTATATTTCTTCACTTCTGCGCTAGGTTTTTGACCCGTTTGGTCCCACGTTGAGTTGAAGTTTGCTTGACAATCTTTCGCTATTCACTAAGTCGCGAATAGTGAATATTATTGTCGCAACGTACATGAGTGTGGAGCCAAAATGCCTAAGCTGACCATTGTTGCTTTCGACGGAAAGAAATTTGATCTTGAAGCTGCCAGCGGCTCTACCGTCATGGAAAATGCGGTTAAAAATTCGGTTCCTGGAATTGAAGCAGAGTGCGGCGGTGCGTGTGCCTGTGCGACTTGTCATGTTTATGTTGATGATGCATGGACCGAAAAAGTTGGCGCACCCGATGTGATGGAAGAAGACATGCTCGACTTTGCATTTGAGCAGAAGCCGACTTCCCGTTTATCCTGTCAAATCAAGATGTCAGACGATTTTGATGGCTTAGTGGTTCATGTACCGGAACGCCAAGCTTAGACGCTTCTTTATTGGAGGCGCCTATGCTTGCGCCGTTTACGCCGCATCAATGGAATTTGGGTCGCAATCGTAGCCTAGAACTTGGCCCGTTAGGCCATATCATGGGCGTAATCAACGCTACTCCAGATAGTTTTTCCGATGGCGGCATGCTTGCAAGTCCCGCGCATGCAGCCCTATACGCAGAAAAATTAGTGCTTGATGGGGCTTCAATCCTTGATATCGGCGCCGAAAGTACCAGGCCGGGAGCCGCTAACGTAAGTGGAGATGAGGAACGCGCACGTTTGCTTCCGATATTGGATGCGATTGTTTCCGCGTTGCCGGACGCTGTGATCTCGGTCGATACCTATCGAGCGTCAACCGCAGAAGTGGCCCTAAAAGCGGGAGCTCACATCATCAATGATGTATGGGGACTGCAAAAAGAACCAGATATCGCAAATATCGCCTCAGAACATGGGTGCGGCTTGGTGATCATGCACACTAACCGTGAGCGCGAAGCACTTGAAGATATTGTCGAAGATCAAAAAGCGTTTTTCGGCAAATCGCTAGAAATTGCAAACAAAGCAGGCATCTCAGATAGTCAAATTGTGCTTGATCCTGGATTTGGGTTTGGAAAAGAAACTGCCGAAATCAACTTTCAGCTCTTAGGTAGATTTGATGAGCTATTGGCTTTGGGCTTTCCATTCCTGGTTGGGACCAGCCGTAAGCGTTTTTTGGGTGCGGGAGTAGAACTGCCCTATAAGAATCGTGATTTGGCAACATCTGCCACAACGAGCCTGTTGAGGAGCAAGGGAGCTTCTATTTTTCGCGTACATGATGTCGCTATCAATGCGGAAGTGCTTCGTATATGTGATGCAATGCTGGCGCAATTGCGCTAAAAGAAATCCAGAAGGAGCGCTGCCATGATTTACGAAATCCGCATGAAAAATTGCGCTTTTTTTGCGCGACACGGCGTTTATGATCAAGAAGAGTTTCTGGGCCAGCGCTTCTATGTTGATGCCATATTGCTAGTGGATGCAGGTAACGCGCTTGAGAATGATTCAATAGAAGGAACAGTGGACTACGGACGCGCGTTTCAGGTTATTGAGAAGATTATCGCAGGCGAGCGGCGCTATCTTATTGAAGCAATTGCATTGGAGATCGGGCGTGCACTTTGCGATGAATATGCTCAGATCAAACAAGCCGATATTACTGTTCGGAAGCCCAATGCGCCGGTGCCAGGCGTGCTAGATTATGTAGAGGTTCGGGTTGTCCACAAAGCCTAATTTGCCTTTTACCTCTTCGCTAATTGGGCTAGGCGGCAATGTTGGTGATGTTGTTGCCTCGATGCAGCGCGCGATTAATGCCATCGAAATTCGTCGGGATTGTAGGGTAGTTGCAATCTCTCGAATTTATCGTACGCCACCTTGGGGCATTACTGAGCAGGATTGGTTCTACAACGCGTGCGCTGAGGTCGAAACGAGCTTGGAAGCTGAAGCTTTATTGGACTTGCTGCTTACAATTGAATTGGCACAGGGCCGCGTGCGTGATCAGCGTTGGGGACCAAGGACGCTTGATCTGGACATCATAGCCTATGGTGACGCGATAATTGAAACGGAGCGTTTGAGTATCCCACATCCGCGAATGGACGAGCGCGCATTTGTGGTACTGCCCCTGATGGACATATGTCCGGAGCGAGTAATCTCGGGAAAAACAGTTAGCGATTATGCCGCCGGAATGGATCGCGGCGACATCAAAGAAACTGAGGAAACGCTAAAATTCGGAGCTATTTGATCGAGCCAACAGACATATTGTCGATCCGGTCTAAGCTCATGCCAATAACGGGAACAAGTTCCTCGCCAACACGCACTGAAACAGTTACGTTCAACTGATTTCGGTTAGCAAGTCGCGCCAGCATCGCGCCATCCAAGTCCTTGCGGTTTAGCGTTAGCACCATGCGATCATCCGTTACATTACCCGCAACGACGTCCAAACCTTCGCCTAGAGCACCATCTAGAAATGAACCCTTATAGGTTTTGCCTGAGCGCGTAACGAAAGCTTCCATTTTTTGGGTAAATACGCCAACGCGGCAATCTCCTTGTAGCCCCATGCCCAGCTCGTTTACTGGGTTGGTTCCATCAAGATTACAGGTAAACTTTGTACCCTTGTATTTGCCCGCCACTATTTCGCCGGGCCCACGCCATTTGCCTTCAATTTTCTTGAGAAACCGGGCATCGCGCGCTTCATCTGCCTGAGCAGGTACAGCGGTGGCAGCCATTGCAGCCATGAGAAATAATGACACAAACAAACGAGAGAACATCTGAGCTTTCCAAATCATCACAAAATTCATTACGCAACCATGAACGCGAATGGTTAATGCAAAGTTGTTGATGCGGATTAATCTGGATTATTTGTTGCTGTTTTTTTGTCGCCGCCCAGATTGGTCAGCACGGAGATAAAATTGCTAAGCTTGGGCTTTTCGAGTGCGTGAAACGGCGCCGGGCGACAAACATCGATGGCTGCCAATCCAATTCGGGCTGTCATCACGCCATTTACGACGCCTTCTCCCAAGCGTGCTGAGAGTTTTGCCGCCAAACCATGGCCCAGTAATTGCTGAATGATACCTTCGCCTGCAGCGATCGTGCCTGTCACAGCCAGATGAGCAACAACACTTCTGGCCAGCGACATTGTGCCGACAAATCCAGCACGACCGCCATAAAGCTCGCAAAGTACACGGATCAATCTGACATTTTCATAGAGGACGTATCCGACATCGATGATCGCGCGTGGCGATACGGCCGTCACAACCGATACGCGTTTGGCTGCATTAGCGACGATCTTCTGCGCCTCTGCATCCAGCCCGGTTAGCAATTCTCGCTCAGCCAATGCATAGCGATCCTGCGCGTCCATCACTTCATCTCGGTTTTCGGCAAGCGTTGCGCG
>JBCDFK010000312.1:0-3872 GCA_039178065.1 Pseudomonadota bacterium
CAGCCCTCTCACGCGAGAAATCGGTCCCGCCACCGGATGGCTGAGCGCCTTGATTGTTTGGTACAGCTGCTTGCTGGCCACCACCCATCTGATTACCCTGATAGCCGCCTTGGCTGTCTGCACGGCTATCAAGCATTTGCAGTTCACCGCGATAGCGCTGAAGCACGATCTCCGTCGTATATTTGACCTGGCCGTTTTGATCCTGCCACTTACGCGTCTGCAACTGACCTTCCAGGAATACCTTTGCGCCCTTTTTTAGATATTGCTCAGCAACTTTTGCTAGCTGCTCATTGAAAATCACCACACGGTGCCATTCAGTTTTTTCTCTGCGCTCACCAGTTGCTTTGTCGCGCCAGGATTCAGATGTCGCGATCGAAAGGTTCACCACCGGATCGCCGCTGGACATGCGCTTCACATCCGGGTCAGCGCCCAAATTGCCAACCAAAATTACCTTATTAATACTGCCAGCCATTGCCGTACTCCACTCAGTGTTTTGGAACCATCTTAATTCATCCGCTGCCACGGCAACAGCGTGCACATTTCTGTCCACAGGACACTTTCATTTGTTCTATTTTTGTTCTATTAGATTTACCTCGATTCTGTCAACCGTGTCAGGATGATGCGTTGACGCCCTGTGAATAGCGTCAAAAAGCAATCTGGCACCTCGACATGTGGAAATAACGGTCTACATGATGAGGCACCAAAGGTAACTAACAGCGATCTAATATGGCAGATAGCAAATATATTTCAGTGCGTGGTGCACGTGAGCATAATCTCAAGAACGTCGACATCGATCTGCCGCGCGACAAGCTCATAGTAATGACTGGTCTGTCGGGTTCGGGAAAATCATCCCTTGCTTTTGATACAATTTATGCTGAAGGCCAGCGACGATATGTCGAAAGTCTGTCCGCCTATGCACGCCAATTTTTGGAAATGATGCAAAAGCCGGATGTCGATCAAATTGATGGTCTTTCGCCCGCCATTTCAATCGAGCAGAAAACCACATCGAAAAACCCTCGTTCGACAGTCGGCACGGTTACCGAAATCTATGACTACATGCGCCTGCTCTATGCACGTGTTGGCATCCCCTATTCGCCGGCAACAGGCTTGCCCATCGAAAGTCAAACAGTTAGCCAAATGGTGGACCGCGTACTTGCACTGGATGAAGGAACGCGGCTCTACATCCTTGCACCCATCGTTCAAGGCCGAAAGGGTGAGTACAAAAAAGAGCTCGCCGAGCTCATGAAAAAGGGATTTCAGCGAGTCAAAATCGACGGCGAATTTTATGAAATCGCCAACAGCCCTGCCCTCGACAAAAAATTCAAACACGACATTGATGTGGTCGTAGACCGCGTTGTGGTTCGCAACGATATGCAATCGCGATTAGCGGACTCGCTAGAACAGTGCCTCAGGCTCACCGATGGTTTGGCCATTGCGGAGTTTGCCGACAAGCCGTTACCTGATAGCGAAACAGCGGTTGGCGCAAAAAATAAATCTGCCAATGAAACCCACGAACGCATGGTTTTTTCGGAAAAATTTGCATGCCCGGTTTCTGGTTTCACAATTCCTGAAATTGAGCCACGGCTGTTTTCGTTCAACAATCCTTTTGGTGCTTGTCCACATTGTGACGGCTTAGGAACCGAACAAGGTGTGGATCCGGGCATGGTGGTGCCAGACGGCGGATTAAGCCTGCGCAAAGGCGCGATTGCGCCATGGTCGAAATCATCCAATCCATCGCCATATTACGCTCAAACGCTGGAAGCGGTTGGCAAGGCCTATGGCTTTAAGATGAGCGATGAATGGGCCAATCTTTCGCAAGAAAGTCAAAATGCTGTTTTGTATGGAACGGGCAAGCAGGAAATTGAGTTTGCTTATGATGACGGACTGAGAACTTATAAGACCAAAAAGCCATTTGAAGGGGTTATTCCCAGCTTGGAACGCCGCTGGCGCGAAACAGATTCCGCTTGGATGCGAGAAGAAATTGAACGCTTCATGTCGCGCGCGCCCTGTTCGCACTGTGATGGCCATCGGCTCAAGCCCGAAGCACTTGCCGTTAAAATTCATGGTCTGCACATTTCCAATGTGTCTGAAATGTCGATCCGTGTTGCGAATGACTGGTTCAACGATTTACCTAATCATCTAACCGAAAAACAAATGGAAATTGCCGGCAGGATTTTGAAGGAAATCCGTGATCGGTTGAAATTCCTGGTGGATGTTGGGCTGGACTATCTGACACTTTCACGAGGTTCCGGCTCTTTGTCCGGTGGCGAAAGCCAGCGCATCCGATTGGCCTCGCAAATTGGTTCCGGACTAACCGGCGTTTTGTATGTGCTGGATGAGCCATCCATTGGCTTGCATCAACGCGACAATGCTCGTTTGCTCGAGACGCTGCGCCATCTTCGCGATTTGGGCAACACTGTTATCGTTGTCGAGCATGATGAAGATGCAGTGCTTACCGCTGATTATGTGGTCGATATTGGCCCGGCAGCTGGTGTTCGCGGCGGCGAAATTATCGCAAAAGGCACACCTAAGCAGGTGATGGCCAACAAGAAATCGCTCACGGGCAAATATCTCACTGGCGAGTTGGCAATTCCCATGCAAGCGCAGCGTCGCGAGATTGATCCAAAGCGCGGCATTCAGGTTGTGGGCGCCAAAGGTAACAATCTGAAGAATGTATCTGCGACATTGCCACTTGGCGTCTTCACAGCGGTCACGGGCGTTTCTGGCGGTGGTAAATCCACTTTTCTTATCGAGACGCTCTACAAGGCAGCAGCGAGGCGCATCAATGGAGCGCGCGATGTACCAGCGGAACATGAACGCATTGATGGGTTCGAGCATATTGATAAGGTGATCGATATTGATCAATCGCCGATTGGGCGTACACCCCGTTCAAACCCAGCGACTTATACTGGCGCATTTACGCCGATACGCGAGTGGTTTGCACAATTGCCAGAAGCTAAAGTACGCGGTTATCAACCCGGCCGTTTCTCGTTCAACGTCAAAGGTGGTCGCTGTGAAGCCTGCCAGGGCGATGGCGTTATCAAGATTGAAATGCATTTCCTGCCTGATGTTTATGTGACGTGTGACGTATGCCATGGCAAGCGCTACAACCGAGAAACGCTGGAAGTCGAATTTAAAGGTAAGTCTATTTCTGACGTTCTGGAAATGACCGTTGAAGAAAGCGTCGACTTTTTTGCAGCCGTTCCCGCTGTGCGCGATAAGATGGAAACGCTGAAACGCGTTGGTTTGGGATATATTAAAGTTGGACAGCAAGCGACCACACTTTCGGGGGGCGAGGCACAGCGCATCAAGCTTGCCAAAGAGCTTGCCAAGCGTGCGACTGGCCGAACGCTTTATATTTTGGATGAGCCAACAACAGGCCTTCATTTCCACGACATAGCAAAGTTGTTGGATGTTCTGCACGAGCTTGTAGACAACAAAAACACTGTCGTTGTCATCGAGCACAATCTGGAAGTCATCAAAACTGCGGACTGGGTTATTGATTTGGGCCCTGAAGGTGGTGATGGCGGCGGCGAAATTGTTGCCCAAGGAACGCCAGAGGAAATCAGTGATATTGAACGCAGTTATACGGGGCAATTCTTGAAAGAGTTGCTTCGCCGAAGACCAATGAAACGAGACGCGGCGGAGTGATCGATCATTGCGTCCGATGAAACAATACCGTTACCGGAGTTGAACCAATGACCCACATTCGAACCGGCATCGGTGGTTGGAATTTTGATGAATGGCGTCAGACCTTCTATCCCAAAGAGGTAAAGAAGAAAGACGAACTTGAATATGCATCAAGCATTCTAAAAACAATTGAGATCAACAGTACCTATTATCGCGGTCAGAAACCAGAAACATTCGCCAAG